>CAYVCJ010000116.1:0-1663 GCA_964450165.1 uncultured Dehalococcoidales bacterium | reverse complement strand
TTCTCATAGTCCACCGCAACCTTCAGTTTTAGTTCCAGCATCTTTCCTTCTCCAGCTAAAGCAATGTCCCCACCTTGGGCTGAATCACTTTCTCTCTTCCTTACATTTATGACAATAACCTTCCAAATATAGCTCGACCTTAGTCACAGAAAAGTTATTTTTGCGTTGCACCTCTGCTACCAATTTGCCAATCAGTGGACTCTTGAACTCGATGACTTGCCCACAGCTTCGGCATACTAGATGCTGATGTTCCCCTAAGCGCTTCATCTCATAGTAGCAGCGTGTCTGCCCCAGATGCCTTTCATCTATCAGGGCTTGTTCCTTAAATAGGCGCAGATTGCGATAAACTGTGGCAAGGCTGATATTAATATTCTTGTCACTAGCTCGACGATACAGTTCCTTAGCATCTAGGAGCCCTCCAGCCTCTTGTATAACACTCAACAGAAGGCCTCTCTGCCGTGTAACTGGCTTGCCTGTTATTCTTAGGGTGTTGCGATTGATTCGCATTCGCAAACAATGATATGCGTCGCTTTTCACTTTGTCAAGCCAACAACCAAACATTATCTATATTACCTACATCTCTTTGAAATCGCGTACACCCTCACATTAAGGGCACCGGAGGTCAGGCAAGACCTACTTTTGGGAAGAAGGCCAGGACTTTGATTGGGAAGACGCCATCATTCAAAGAATCAGCAGGCAATTATGGAAGAAAAGAGTAGGTTGGAATCGAGGTCCATAGGGACGGTAGAAGCACCAGACCAAGGCTAGGGGCGAGGGGAAATCTGCCAGCCAAGGGTATTAAAAAGATAATGGAGCTGAGGGGATTCGAACCCCTGACCTCCTCCGTGCAAGGGAGGCGCTCTCCCAATTGAGCTACAGCCCCAAAAACGATTATGACTTTATTCTACCAAATTGTGCCATGAAGGCAAATTGCAACAGCTTATACAGAAAAGAAGCTTATGACTGATTAAACCGAGCAGGATTGTGTTAGAATCAAGCAGGTAAATTACACAATGAATCACAAAGTGATGTCTATATGCCAAGCATAACATTTCCAGTGGCATTAGCTGCAGGGTTATTGTCCTTCCTATCGCCATGTGTCCTGCCGCTGGTTCCAGTGTATATAGCTAACATAGCTGGTAGCTCAGTTCTAACGGCCAATCCTCCAAGTCGACGATATATTTTTCTCCACACTCTCAGCTTCGTAGCTGGTTTCTCACTGGTTTTCACCATCCTGGGAGCTTCTATGGGCTTACTGGGTGCTATGATACCAGTGGGGCCACTGAACAATATAGCTGGTACACTGCTGATTTTATTCGGATTATTCTTGATAGCGGCAACCAAAGTACCATGGTTGAACTACGAGAAACGCCTTCTCCCCAACCGAGCTCGAGGAACAGGATATTTGAGGTCCCTCTCAATAGGAGCAATATTTTCCCTTGCCTGGATTCCTTGTGTTGGTCCAGTGCTGGCAGCAATATTAGCTTTAGCCGCGAGCTCCCAGACTGCGTGGCACGGAGTTTATCTTCTACTGGCTTACTCCTTAGGGCTTGGACTCCCTTTCATCGCTGTTGGCCTGGCTTTAGGAGCACTTTCACCATATCTCAGGTGGCTTAACCGCCATGCCTACATTACTTCGATAGTGAGCGCAGCATTGTTGATT
>CAYVCJ010000115.1:0-1822 GCA_964450165.1 uncultured Dehalococcoidales bacterium | reverse complement strand
GGTGTCTCACAAGATGAGGCAGCGCACGTAAAGGGGTTAGAAATTCCAATGCATGACCCCAGAGCCTTTTTCGGAGATGCTGTGGATTACGCCACCTCACCTCGCGGCGCATGTCACACGAAGGGAGATTACTATATGGTTGATATGGGGCGGGGGGTCCTTGATGCCGACATTATACCCGGAGACAGATTTGAATCCTCTGAGAGCAAAGGCGCTATGGTTGCCAGATACCAGAATTTGAGGGACTTGTTCAACTCGCTTCCATTGTGTATCTTGTCATCCATAATATCGCCTGAACATATAGCAGGATTATTAAACGCAGTTACCGGGTGGGATTTCAATCCTGATTCCCTTATGATGGCAGGAGAGCGAAGTTTCAATGTAAAACGTATGATTAATATCAAGCTTGGTATCACCAAGGAGGATGACAAGCTCCCAAAGATAGCCATCACACCGCTGTCAGAAGGAACATCACAGGGCAAACAGCCAGACATGGAAATTTTAATGCGAGGACATTACAAAGAGCGAGAATGGGACATAAAGACAGCTAAGCCAACGAAGGAAAAATTGCAACAGCTTGGACTTTCTGAGATGATAAAGGAGATATAAATTCATATTCACAGCATATTAATCGACTAGCTTGAAATCTAGTAATCGTGGCAAATTAAAATCCAAAACTGTTTTCGTCTGCCAGCAATGTGGCAAGGAAAGCCCTAAATGGTTAGGCCGCTGTCCCGATTGTGGCGCATGGAATAGCTTTGTAGAAACAACAGTCAGCCCATATCGTGCCGCTTACAATAGGCCTGCGCTTAAGGCGAATAAACCCCAGGAACTCTCCACAGTGGAGAGGAGCACGCTTTCCCGCCTCAGCGTCGGTTTCTCTGAGATAAACCGTGTTCTGGGAGACGGCTTAGTGCCTGGCTCTGTAGTGCTCATCGCCGGAGAACCAGGAGTAGGCAAGTCAACACTATTACTTCAAGCTTCAGCAATGATAGCTAAGGACAAAAGGCCGACATGTTATATCTCCGGGGAGGAATCTGTTAATCAAGTTAAACTCAGGGCTGAGCGGTTAAACATAGATGGTGAAGGGCTTTTCTTTCTGTCTGAAGCCGATATGGCTATTATCATGGAGCACTTGGATGAAATTTCACCCAAACTGGTGGTCATTGACTCCATCCAAACTATGTATCTGGAAGATATCTCGGGGATGCCTGGTAGTATCTCCCAGGTGCGTGAATGCGCATCGCGGATAATGAGGTGGGCAAAGGAAAATAATGTGCCTGTATTGCTTACTGGTCATGTGACCAAGGATGGTTCTATCGCTGGTCCTGGAACGTTGGAACATATAGTCGATGTAGTGCTTTATTTCGAAGGTGAGCCTTTCAGCAGCTACCGTATGCTGCGAGGTATTAAGAATCGCTTCGGCTCCACTAATGAGGTTGGACTTTTCGAAATGGGCAACAGTGGGTTAGTGGAAGTAGATAACCCGTCTCAAGCTTTGTTATCCAGGCACACCGATGCCATGGTCGGCTCAGTAGTAGTGCCCACCCTTGAAGGGAGCCGCCCCTTGCTCGTGGAGCTACAAGCTTTAACTACACCAAATAATTTTGGCCCGCCAAGACGTATCGCCAACGGCGTTGACTTTAACCGCCTGCTTCTAATTATCGCTGTGCTCACTAAACGTGCTGGACTAAGACTTTTTAACCAGGATGTTATCGTCAACGTCACCGGTGGATTAAGGCTCAATGAGCCAGCGATCGACCTTGGAATTGCCTTAGCTATTGCTTCTAGCTTTAGCGACCGTGTCCCAATTTCAGGCTCA
>CAYVCJ010000114.1:0-1951 GCA_964450165.1 uncultured Dehalococcoidales bacterium | reverse complement strand
TAATAACGCCGATGCCAGTTTTCATCCACCTCGGTGGCTTCAAGCCCAGCATACCACGGAGTCCCATAAGCGTTGGCTACTTTAGTTAAGCTTTCAAGCCTCTGAATTACAGTGCTTTCCAGGAAATTCAATCTTTCCTCACGGGACTTTATTTGAGTGGCTTCCTGCCACAAAGCACGCCCAGCAAGAAAGCCTGAGGCTCCAGCCCGACAGGCTAGCTCAACTTCCTGATAGAAGAGTTCGAAATTAACACCGGCGCTCAAGATAACCCAGGGAACTTGACTTGCTTCGTTAAGCTGATGGCAAAGGTTTAATAGCCTGGCTTTATCCTTCTCATATTCTAAATCGGCTGGAAATTCGGCTTTGAGAACATCGATTGGAAGAGCAGTAATTTGTCTTGCTGTTTCAACTACTAGCCTTGGCTTTACTTTAGCAAAATCCTCAGGGCTAGCTTCCTTATTAGCCACTCGGTAACTTACCGGTTCAACCACGAAAGGCATATCTTCTGCGACACAATCAGCAGCCAGCTTCTGCACCGTGTCCAGTTGCTTTGGGGCAACATCGACATCAGGGCGATAGTAAAGCAAGAGCTTGGCAGCAGTGGCTCCCATTTTCCTTATCTTTTTAACATCCCACTCAGGCAACAAATTGGTGACTCTCGCCGCTGCTTCGCCAGAATAGCCACTCTTCTCCAGGCTAACCAGTAATCCTGTTGTTTTAGGAATAGCTCCGGCGGCAATTGCCTGTGCAGCACCATAAATAGGGTCAAGCAGGATAGCGGTAGCATGTGGGGTCAAAACTCGACACAGGTCTAGCTTGAAATCAACCATCTCTTGATAGCCAGCGTCTTGGGATTGTCCAGCGGAAAGCATCTTCATCAATGAACCCCTGTGGTCAAGAGCACACATCGCCATTATTCCCCTTTCGTTGGCTAACTGCTGCAATCTCCTTATTTTGCCTATTGATAGCTTTCTCATATCTCTAGGTAGCTAATACCCTCATTAATTGTAGCAAGCTACTATCCATCGCTTTCTTTCTGGTATAGGTTTCCTCAAGGGGGGTAAGGGCTATTTCACCCTTTAGTTCTCCAACCATAAAGCCCGATTTGTCTTCAACTAAAGCATCTACAGCTGCTGCTCCAAGTTTGCTGGCTAAAATCCTATCTCTAGCTGTTGGCGAGCCACCCCTCTGAATGTGTCCTAAGACACAAACACGGTAATCCAGTCTCACCCTTTCCCATACCTGTTGAGCAACTTGAAACACTCCTCCTGCCTCATCCCCTTCAGCAACTACCACAATGCTTGACTTTTTCCCCTTTTTGAAATTACGCCTTATACTGAGGCAAAGTTGCTCTATCTTCGTCTTTGTTTCTGGTATCAAAATATCTTCAGCTCCGCCGGCAATCCCCACATCCAGGGCTATGAACCCTCTGTTCCTCCCCATAACCTCCACGAAAAAGAGGCGCTGCAAAGACCCCGCGGTATCCCTGATTTTGTCTATTGCGTCCAATGCGGTGTTCACCGCGGTATCAAAGCCAATGGCATAATCAGTGCCATAAACATCATTATCTATGGTGCCAGGAATACCGATTACCTTTATGTCACCTGCTTTAGCTAATGCCACCCCAGCGCGAAAAGTGCCATCACCACCTATAAGAATCAGACCTTCAATTCCTTCCTTGCGTAAGACCTGAACCGCTTTGTTAACTCCCTCCTCAGTCTTCATCTCTTCGCATCGGGCTGACCCCAGGAAAGTCCCTCCCCGCTGGATGGTGTTTGCCACTGACCTGGGAATTAACCCTATAAAATCCTTTTCCAGCAAGCCACAATATCCACGCTGAATCCCTATTACCTCCAATTTATAGCTTGCAGCACAGCGCACTACCGCCCTGATGCAGGCATTCATGCCTGGAGCATCACCACCGCTGGTTAACACGCCAATCTTTTTCATA
>CAYVCJ010000113.1:0-2070 GCA_964450165.1 uncultured Dehalococcoidales bacterium | reverse complement strand
GCAATGACCAAAATTGGCTGTGATTTAGGGGACGAGCTGGGTGGCCTGGAAATATTTCCCCTCTGTCTTTACTGAAGGGGCGATGACCATTCTTGCGTCGTGCATCTCTTTTATTGTTCGGGCGCCGCAGACACCCATTCCAGTGCGAAGAGCGCCAACCAGATTCTGTGTGCCATCGGTGACCGAAGTGGGACCAAGCAGGATTTGCTGTAAAGCTGCTTTACTCCCTACCTTGACTCTTGTGCCTCGAGGCAATGCTGGATGGGGGTGAGACATTCCCCAGTGGTAACCTTTTCCCGGTGCTTCCATAGCCTGGGCTAAAGGGGAGCCAAGCATAACTGCGTCAGCGCCAGAGGCAAATGCCTTGCATAGGTCACCTCCGGTGCGGATACCTCCATCGGTTATCACTGAGACATATTTGCCGCTTTCCTTAAAATTGGTCTCTCTGGCTGCAGCGCATTCAATGGTGGCAGTTACCTGGGGCATCCCCACGCCAATCACCTCCCTGGTGGTGCAGGCAGCACCGGGACCAACACCAACGAGAATGGCATCTATCCCTGTTGTCATCAGCTCAAGTGCGGCGGAGTAGCTACAGCAGTTGCCCACAATGACGGGCAAGGATATCATCTGGCATAGCTCTGACAGGATGAGACCTTTATAGCTCTTGGAGATATGGCGGGCGGTAGTGACCGTTGATTGCACCACGATGACGTCAACCCCTGCCTCCTTAACTACAGGGGATAATCTTTTGGTATTTGCTGGTGTGAGCGACACTGCACAGATGGCGCCCGCTTTTTTAATCGTCTCGATTCGTTCTCCGATGAGTTTCTCCTTTATGGGTGCGGAATAGATTTTCTGAAGCAAAGCAGTGGTTTCGCTTTCCGGAGCACGGGCGATCTGGGCCAGAATTTCATCGGGACTTTCATATCTTGTCTGAATCCCCTCGAGGTTGAGCACAGCCAGACCGCCGAGCTTGCTGTATTCGATGGCGAAAGATGGGTCAACTATGCTGTCCATAGCCGAGGCTAAAATGGGAATGGAAAAGGTCAGCTCTCGCAGTTTGAACTCGATATCAGTCTGGTCAGGGTTGATGGTCACGTCTCCGGGGACAAGGGTGACTTCATCAAATCCGTAGGCTCGTTCCAACTTTTTAATTTCGGGCATATTAGGGCAGAATATACCGCTGGAGATAGGCGAAGTCAAGGAGAAAGAGCAGTCAGCGATCAACAGTCAGCGGTTAGCTAATGGCTGATAGCTGAAAGCTGATGGCTAAAAGCTACTGAACTGTCATTTTAACTTTTTATCTTTGATTCTAAAAATCAGGCTCTGGGCTTTGATTTGGCGTGTTATAATTAACCTGCTCATGTCCTATAGCATTCTCATCAGGCAAAGGACGCCTTACCATTTTGTGGGGAGCTGTCCTTCTATTCCTGAGGCACAGGGGGAAGGCAAGACCTTTGATGAATGTCTGAGTAACATCAGGCAGTCAGTGGAGAGGTGTCTGGAGGTGAGGGGGAAAAACGGGAAGGGAATCCCTGAAGAAGAGCCTTCCCCGCATGTGATGCTGGTATATAGCTGAGAGTGGTATAATAATATTGGTGGAGGTAATAACATGTTAAGGAATTATACTGCGAAATACACAAAGATAAGCTCTGGCTATTTAGGTCAGTTGGTTGAGTGGCCTGAGGTAATTACAGAAGGGAAAACTATAGAGGAATGTAGGGAAATGCTCAAAGATGCTTTACATGAAATGGTATTGGCATATCAACAACAAGGTAAAGAAATTCCACCTGGCGGGGGGCTTCTTGAACAACTGCTGGTAGAAGCATAAGGTGTCTGTAAAGCGTCGTGATTTGATAAGATACCTCGAAGAAAATGGCTTCTATTTGCTGCGGGAAGGTGGTAAGCATTCTATTTACACAAACGGTCCAAAGACCATACCCGTTAAGAGGCATCGCTTGTTTGATAGAATAACAGCTAATGTATTGTGTAAGGAAGCCGGACTGAAACCTAAATACTAGCTACCATAGCTGTTATCACATAGGTTATGTACATTCCGCCCAGTCAGTG
>CAYVCJ010000112.1:0-2102 GCA_964450165.1 uncultured Dehalococcoidales bacterium | reverse complement strand
CCGCTAAACTAGCAAATTGCCACAAAATCCCTATACTTTTCCCTCCCCTGGCGGGAGAACTATAGTGTCCAAAAATGCAGTGCGAGGCTTTAGCCTCGTGCACGCCCTTAAAGAACCGTACTACGAAAATCTTGGGGGTGAAGATTCTTTTCTCCCGTCAAGCGAGACGACCACGCTTGATGACGGTTTTCTTAGACCCAGGGAGACTCGGTCTGTCCCGCCCCTCTTGAGTGCTAGAATAACATATTGTTAAGATACGAGGGAGAGGAATTCAAAGTAGTTCTCCCGGGCAAATATGGCGGGAGGGAGTTAGAGGGAGGGGGACTCTATATAAAGAGGGCATTTAAAGATGTAGTTGCCCAATTTATTGGGCAAATGCGCCTGATGAATCAGGCAACTACAGAAATTTGGGGGTGAAACATCACTAAAATGCCTAAAAACGAACGCAAAATCAAAATTGAACAGCCTTATAAAGTTAAAGAAGGAGCGCCACTTATTTTAAATGATTCCAAGATATGGTATATTAAACAGCTAGAAGGGGTTTAATTGAGATGGAGCTATTTGAGAAATATAGTAAGGAACAAGCAGAAGGAGAAAGCGAGATACTCTCTCACCTGAAAGAGGGAGTTGAGTTTGAATCCCAGTTGACGGAGCATCGGAACGAATTGTTATTCAAGTTAACCACTGAAATAGAGGAGACCGAGGGCAACTTAGAAAGAGCAGAGCAACTGGTAGACAAACTTAAAAAACATCTCAAACAGTTAAAGGAATTGCAACGAGTCCTCTCCAAATAATTTTTGGCAAACCTTCATGTCACGCTCAGAAATAAGGGTTCGCTTTGCACCCAGCCCTACAGGATATCCTCATCTGGGCAACATCAGAACCGCTCTATTCAACTGGCTCTTCGCCAGACATCACGGCGGCAGGTTTATTTTACGCATCGAGGATACTGATGTCACTCGAAAGGTAGAAGGTGCAGTGGAAAATATTATCGACAGCCTGAAGTGGCTTGGGCTGGATTGGGATGAAGGTCCCTATTTTCAATCACAACGATTGCCGCTTTATCAGGAAATAGCTCATAAATTAGTTGACCAGGGACATGCTTATTTATGCTACTGCTCTCCGCAGAGATTAGCCGAAATGCGTCAAGAGCAAATGAGGAAAAAACAGCCACCGAAATATGACCGACACTGCCGGGAGCTGACGGAACAGCAAAAAGCTCAGATGAAGGCAAGCGGCGTCACCCCGGTAGTTCGCTTCAAAACTCCTCTTGGTGGGGAAACCTCGTTCCACGACCTGATTCGGGCAAAGGTGACTTTTCAAAACGATACTCTGGATGACTTCATCCTGCTCAAGTCAGATGGCTACCCTACCTACCACCTCGCCAACGTGGTGGACGACCACCTGATGGCTATCTCTCATGTTCTTCGCGCCGATGAGTGGCTTTCCAGCACCCCCCGCCACATATTGCTCTACCAGGTACTTGACTGGCAACCACCGCAATTCGCTCATCTGCCAATGATACTGGGACCTGACAGGGCCAAGCTCTCCAAAAGACATGGCGCCACCAATATTATCGAGTATCAGAGTCAGGGTCTCCTCCCCGAGGCGATGATAAATTTCCTTTCCCTCCTCGGTTGGTCGCTTGATGATAAAACAGAACTACTATCCCGTGAGGAACTGATAAAGCATTTCACCCTGGAAAGGGTGGGGAAAACAGCAGCAATTTTTAATAAAGACAAACTCGACTGGATGAACGGAGTTTACCTTCGTCGGCTCACTCCTGAGCAGTTTGCTTCACAGGCAGCTCCATTCTTACAAAGAGACTTGCCATCTTCAGTAAAGCGGCCCCTGGATAACAACTATATCTCCACAATAATGCCCTTGATTCAAGAGCGTGCCAGAACGCTCGGTGATGTGCCTCACCTCACTGATTTCTTCTTTCTCGATGAGTTGGAATATGACCAAAGCCTCCTGACTAAAAGTTTTCTAGTTTCTCCTATATTCGCCAACAGAACGGAAATGGATACAGCCGCTAAAGCCATCCAAACCAGCCTGGAAAGACTGAAGCCCCTGGAAGCCTGGAATGCTGCTTCTGTGGA
>CAYVCJ010000111.1:0-2148 GCA_964450165.1 uncultured Dehalococcoidales bacterium | reverse complement strand
ATGAAGGCAACGGCGGCCGCTATATCCTCAGGTTTTGCAAGCCGCCGCATAGGGATTGCTTTCTTCAAAGCGTCAATCAGGTTCGGGTTCTCCTCAGCCATAGAGGCAAGAAGGGGGGTTTCTGCCGGTCCTGGGCAGACGCAATTTACCAGAATGTTATACCTTACAAGCTCTCGTGCAAGTGTTTTTGTAAATGCGATCATGCCCCCCTTGCAGGCTGAGTAGACAGATTCACCCGTCGAGCCAACCCTGCCAGCATCCGAGCCTATGTTCACTATCCTGCCATAGTTACGCTCCCTCATCCCATCGAGAACCGCCCTGGTAACAGTTATGGGCCCCCTTAGATTTATAGCTATTATTCTATCCCAGAGTTCCTCAGGTAGGTCCATAAACAACATTAGTTTATCCCAACCTGCATTGTTCACCAGAACATCAATCCTTCCCCAGCTTTGTTCAACTTCTTTGACAGCCTGTTTCACAGAGCTGCTATCTGTGATATCCATTTCTACGGCCATAGCTTTCCCGCTCGTTAATCCTATGTCAGATGCGACAGCCTTCGCCTTATCTACCTGAATATCGAGGATGCCAACGGCAGCCTGCTCCTGAGCAAGGCGCCTGGCTATGGCCTCTCCCACACCTTGAGCGGCACCCGTTACTATTACTACTTTGTCCTTAAATCGCTCCATTTCTGGCACCTCATTTATTTTTCTCTTTTCCAGGAAAGCTTTTACGTTTACCTGGAGTCCCGTAAATCTACCGGTTTTGCCTTTGGTGGCTCACTCTAAAAGCACACATTAAGTCATCTAACCATTACCTCCTTTTTTGTCATTGCGAGCGGAGCGTGGCAATCTCGTCATTACCTCTGAGATTGCGGAGCTTGTTCCGAGTGAAACGAGGAATCTCATGCTCCAGTTTGCTTCGGCTACGCCTCGCAACCGCTAACGCTCCTCGCAATGACAAATAAACAACAGCTCACATATTTCCCTTGCCACGTTTTGAATAATCCTGTCTTCGTCAGGTATAAGGAAGGTATTCCCTCCCTGCCACATTACGGAGAATATTAAGCTTCATAATATCGGCAGTGCCATCAGCAAATTCGTAGCCTATGGCATCCCGTAACCGTTGCTCCAGGGGGTATTCTACACTATAACCCACATGCCCAAGGGTTAATAAGGCATTGTGGATAGCATCTACGGCTACAACCGGTCCCAGATATTTAGACATTGCTGACTCTTTAGCAAAGGGTAACCCTTGATCATGCAGCCACATAGCTTTATAGCAGAGCAAGCGAGCCGCTTCTACTCTGGTCAAACTCTCTATAAGCCTGAAGGATACTCCTTCGAATTTGAGGATGGGCCTACCCCAGGCATGCCGACTCTTACCATAATCGAATGCTTCATTGAGGCTGGTTTCTGCCATACCCAGAGCCGACAGAGCCAACATGACTCGAAAGATATCAAAATCTTCCAGTGCTAATCCAAAGCCCTGTCCTTCTTCACCGGCTCTGTACTTCGACGAGATACGAACATTATCGAGAAACACTGATGATCTATCCAGGGAAATCCACCCGGTGTCAGCAAATGGGGTCCTGGAAACTCCGGGAATGTCTAAAGGTACAGCAAAGCAAGTTATTCCCTTCGCTTTCTTGGAAGGGTCGACTGTAGCAAATACACCGGCCAAATCTCCTTGCATCCCGAGACTAAGTGATGTCTTTTCTCCATTGAGTATGTAATCATCGCCGTCCCTGGTAGCCCTGGTTCTGAGTGCAGTTGCATCAGAGCCGCACTCAGGCTCAGTTATACCAAAACAGGGGATAACTTCTCCACAAGCAATCCTGGGAAGCCACTCTCTTTGTACCTCAGGGTGACAGCGTGCAAGGATTACTGCAGCTCCGAATGCCTCCATTGGAAATAGCGTGGCAGCATGGTCTACTTTTCCGAACTCTTCAGCGGTTATTCCCAGCATCATAGCATCCCCAGGCTGCCCTCCGTAATCTTCAGGAATCCACAACCCTTGAAATCCTTCTTTCCCTATTTGCTCGACAATTTCTCTGGGGTACTGATTCTGCTTACATCTCTCTTTGGCTCCAGGGGCTAAAACCTTATCAGCAAAATCCTGTGCTTTCTGTTTAAACATGAGTTGAGCTTC
>CAYVCJ010000110.1:0-2319 GCA_964450165.1 uncultured Dehalococcoidales bacterium | reverse complement strand
GTGCTGGACCATATTATTATCGGTGATAATCGCTATTTCAGCTTCGCCGATGAAGGACTGATTGAGAAATACGACCTGGATTTCTTAGGCATTAGAAGGAACAAGGATGTTTAAGCCAAACTTTAGAGTAACTAACAAGATAATCAACTACCTTGCAGATATCGCTGCTGCTAGAGAGTTGATTCTCAATGCCTCGCTTCTTCCGCAATGGGAAGTGAAACTACGCAAAGAAGCAATTGTTAAGATGGCTCATCATTCTACAAGCATAGAGGGTAATCCTTTAACTTTGGAGCAAGTAACAAATTTGCTTGCCGGGAAGGAAATAGCTGCTTGGGAGAAGGATAAAAGGGAAATAGTAAACTATGTCAAGGTGCTTGAATATATTGATAGACTTGGTGAGGAAGGAGTCAAATATATCACTGAGGAGATTATTCTCAAGATACATCAGCTTACCACACAAGACATCTTACCTGAAGGTCAATCAGGATGCTATCGAAAGGTGCCTGTTGCGGTTGTGGATGGGCATCACAAAGTCATCTTTCAACCGCCTCCTAAAAACAAAGTTCCTGATCTTATGAGGGATTTTGTCTTGTGGTTAAACAGTGGTCAGGCACATGAGCTATACCCTGTATTATTAAGCGGGATTTCTCATTACGAGTTCGTTAGAATTCACCCCTTTGTAGATGGAAACGGTAGAACGGCAAGAGCGTTAGCCACGCTGATTCTCTATCTGAAAGGCTTTGATACTAAAAGATTCTTCGCCCTTGATGATTATTACAATGAGGATAGAGGGAGATATTATGCTGCGCTGCAAACGGTAGAACAAAAAACATTGGATATAACACCCTGGCTGGAATATTTCTGTGAGGGTGTTGCCGTCAGTATGAATCGGGTTAAAGCTGCAGTCTTAGAGCTAAGCTTTGATAAAAGGGTAAAAGAGAAGAAGGGACAAATCTTTTTGAACGAAAGACAGAGAAAGGTTTTAAAGTATTTACAAACAAATTTGAAAATAACCACAGAGACGTATCAGAAGATGTTTAATATTTCTGAACGGACAGCGCGGAATCATTTAAACGAATTGGTGAAACTGGATTTAATTAAACCTGTAGGGCCTCAAAAAGGCAGGTATTATGTGCTGGTTTAGCCTATTGCCGAGAAATTGCCGAGAAATTGCCGAGAAAACGGAAGAGGTAGCTTATGAACCCCGTTAGACCTTTATGGTATTATACTTATGTTTTGCAAAGTGGAAGAGATAAAAATTTCTATATAGGAGTAACAGCAAATTTGGTGTTGCGAATCAATCAACATAATAACGCAGCAGTTCAATCTACCAAATCAAGGATTCCTCTCAAGTTAATTTATTATGAAGCTTGTTTGAGCAAAGAAGATGCTTTTCGGAGAGAGAAGTATCTGAAAACAGGAATGGGGAAGCGATATTTGAAAAATCGTTTGAAAGAGGGTCTAACGGGGTGAACAAATTAAGCCAGCGCGAGATTGAGTTTATTACCCGGTGCTTGAAGGCAACTAGAAAACTGCACAGTTCGCTGTTTCGTTCAATCATCACATCACCTTGACGTCCTTGCCTAACATTGTTAGAATGCTTATATGTATGTAAGTATGTATGCATGCTAAGGGAGGGCACTATGACTAGAAGAATGACAGTGGTATTTCATGATGATGAACTCTATACATATCTAAAAGTGGAGGCAGCAAGGAGACATATTGCGGCAAGTGATATCGTTGCTGAAGCAGTGCGTGAGTGGTTGGATAGCCATGAGGATGCCGAGCTACTACCCACAATTGAGGCTGCCCATGCCGAGTGGAAGGAAAAGGGTGGACGACCTTGGTCTGAAGTTGAGCCAGAACTGGAAGAGGCAGTAACCCGGCGAGAACGAGCTGCAGAGGCAAAGAGTGTACCGGCTTGAAGTCTCACCAGCGGCCGACCGTAATTTGGAAAGGCTGAAAAGGCGGATACAGAGGCATGATTTTGAGCGGTTACGAGTCGCTATCAGGGGTCTAGCCAATGAACCCCGTCCCCATGGGGTTAGAAAAATCGAAGGCTCTGAGAGAGCCTACCGAATAAGGGTGGGCAATTACCGGGTGGTCTACGAAATATATGACGATGAGAAACTGGTTTTGATATTACAACTGGCTCGTCGAACCGAGACAACATACCGGTCATAGGAATTAGGGGATGTGTGAGAAAAGAGAATATGCTGCGCCAGATTTCGTTATTACCAGGGAGAGGTAATGGCTACAGGCGAGGAAATCAAAGTATAATCAGGTTGGCGATTTTCGAAAGGTTATTATGGAGCGATT
>CAYVCJ010000109.1:0-2426 GCA_964450165.1 uncultured Dehalococcoidales bacterium | reverse complement strand
ATCAGCCATATCGACCACGCAAGGTCTTAATTTATACGATTAAATAGATCTACCTTATATACAATCAGATTATTGAATCCAGCTAAAGTTTAGATGGTGGTGTTATTTATTCAATGGTGGATACCGGGACGGGTAGGGCGCTTTATCCTTATTTGGACGAAGGTGAGCTGTGTGCTACTATAGAAATTAGGATTGTTTATTTCGCAGCGGTGACTTCAGGCATGCTTACCTGTGATACGAAAGTTGTTCACAGGGGCAAGAAAATTGCTACTATGGAATCGGAGATTAAAAATGATGGATATCTCGTCGCCAAAGCGATGGGAACATTTTCTATATTTAAAGTCAGGGGGGATTGAGTGCCTCGAGGGATGCAAAATAACGACATTGTTGAGAAACTGAAATTACTGTCCAATCCCGGAGCAGTAGAGAGTATGGTGGAATACGGCATCACCCCCGAGGATGCCTATGGCGTGTCAATCCCAAATCTGAGAAAGCTCGCTAAGGAAGTGGGAGCGGACCATAAGCTTGCGCAGCAACTCTGGGCAGCGAATATCCGTGAAACTCGAATACTTGCCAGCATGATTGATGACCCGAAGATGGTAACCGAAGGACAGATGGAAAGGTGGGTGAAGGCGTTTGACTACTGGGAAATTTGTGACCAGTGCTGTATGAATCTGTTTGAGAAGACCGGGTTTGCATATCAAAAAGCGATTGAATGGAGTTCAAATGAGGAGGAGTTTATCAAAAGGGCAGGTTTTGTATTAATGGCTCGCTTAGCGGTTAGCGACAAAAAGGCAGAGGATAAACTATTTGAGGGATTTCTTCCCATCATAGAACGGGAAGCTGGGGACAACAGAAATTTTGTTAAGAAGGCGGTTAATTGGGCATTGAGGCAAATTGGGAAGCGCAATCCCAATTTGAACAAGAAGGCAATTGAAGCTGCCAAGAAGATGCAGAAAGTGGATTCGAGAAGTGCAAGGTGGATTGCCTCCGATGCGATTCGAGAACTAACAAGCAAGTCGGTTCAGGAAAGGATACAAGGGTAAAAGACACTGATGGAGCAAGGAGGAGAATATGAAAGTGCTAGCGTTTAACTGCAGTCCCAGGATGGACAACGGCAATACAGCCCTCATCTTGAATCCCTTCCTTAAAGGAATGAAAGAGGTGGGAGCGGAGGTTGAGCTCTTCTATACCAGGAAGCTCAAGATCAACCCTTGCCACGGCGGGTTTACCTGCTGGCTCAAGACGCCAGGCGAATGCTGGCAGAAAGACGACATGCAGATGCTCTATCCGAAGTTACGTGAGGCTGATATTTACGTGTTTGGCACTCCAGTCTACGTAGATGGAATCTCCGGACCGATGAAGAACCTGCTGGACCGAATAATTCCACTGGTGCAGCCCTTTTTCGAACTACGGGATGGTCACTGTCGTCACATGGCGCGTGAGGGATACAAGCATGGCAAAGTGGTACTGGTGTCCAATACTGGCTTCTGGGAGATGGACAACTTCGACCCGCTGCTGGTCCACGTGAAGGCCTTTTGCAAGAATGCCGCCATGGAATTCGCCGGGGCACTGCTACGTCCTCACGGAGAGGCATTGAGACCCATGATGAAGCTGGGTATAGCACTGGATGATGTCTTTGAGGCTGCAAAAGACGCCGGTCGCCAGCTCGTCAGGGATGGAGAAATGTCCACCGAAACTCTCAACATCGTGAGTCGCGAACTTGTGCCATTGGAGACATATGTACGGGCTGCCAATGAGACGTTCCAGCAAGCATTGGATGCGCTGAAGAAGTAGGACACGACACGCCATTCGCTTTTGACACCCATGAAGGTCATGATTCGTCAATGCGATGCCAGCGAGGTTGAGCCAATCTACTCCATTATCAATGATGCCGCCGAAGCATACAGGGGAGTCATCCCCGGGGACCGGTGGAAAGAGCCGTATATGTCTAAAGATGAGCTTCAGCACGAGATAGACCAGGGAGTTGTGTTCTGGGGATATGAACAGGATGGCGAACTTGTTGGCGTGATGGGCATTCAACATCTTCAAGATGTGACCCTCATCAGACATGCCTATGTTCGCACGGCTAAACAAAATCAGGGCATAGGGGAGAAATTACTATCCTCTCTTCGTCAGCAGGCGACTCGCCCGCTGTTAGTGGGCACCTGGGCGGATGCCCTGTGGGCAATTCGCTTCTATGAAAACTATGGTTTTCAGCTGGTTTCCTGGGAAGAGAAAGAGCGGTTGTTGAGAAAATACTGGTCAATCCCCGAACGTCAGGTTGAGACCTCTGTGGTTCTTGCCGACCAGAGGTGGTTCTCTTCAGAAATTGCTTTTTGAAATTGCCGATGAGGAACAGGGAGTATTCTCTGCCTTGAAGAAGTTTGGATAGAAACTGGCTGGGGATCCAGGATTCGAACCTG
>CAYVCJ010000108.1:0-2457 GCA_964450165.1 uncultured Dehalococcoidales bacterium | reverse complement strand
ATGACATCAGTTGGAGAAACTCCAGTTTTACGCATTATTTTTCTGGTGGAGTTTACTATCGCCTCCCACCAGACTTCAGGGTCCTGCTCAGCCCAACCAGGCTTGGGATAATTCACACCATAGACTTCAGAATCTGAGCCTATTATGTTCCCTTCTATATCAAACAGGACCGCTTTATTAGCCTCGGTTCCTACGTCATGTGCAATTATATATTGACCAGCCAAACTCTACCTTCTTCACCTAGACTTTGACACATACCCGAATGCCACAACTTCCCCAGCAAGGGTAACAAGATCTCGCAGGCAGCATTGTAGCAACGCAAAGCCCTCGCTGTCAATCATTCTACTCGTCTGTATGATTAGTGATACCTCACTCTTTTCCTGTATTGCAAAGTACACCTTGGTTTATCGTTTCTGAAACAGAGCACCACCGTTATGCCCTTCCCACAGGGTATTTACTTCCCATACTCTGGAAGCAATAATAAAGAACCTATGGATATACAAGAACAAAAGAACGTACTGAGAAGAGAATTGCTTCAAAAAATACGCTCATACTCTCCAGAGGAGTTAGCGAGGAGGAGTAAGAATGTCGCCCAAAACTTGAAAAACTTGCCACAGTATAAACAGGCAAACTGCATTATGTTTTACTACCCATTAGAAACCGAGGTAAATCTTTTGGGAATAATCAGGAAAGCTTTAAGACAAAAACGAGTCTGTTTTCCCGTAATAGACCTGGAAAACGGTGATTTGATTCCCTATGAGATAAATGATTTAGATAAGGACTTCGCCACAGGGCCATGGGGAATTACCCAGCCTAGCAAGGAAAGAGCACGCAGGACAGAACTTCAAGATATAGACCTGGTGGTGGTTCCCGGGTTAGCATTTGACAAGACAAAAAATAGATTGGGCAGAGGGAAAGGTTTCTACGACAAATTTCTGCAAAAACTCGGCGGAAAAACGGCTAATGTGGGGGTCGCTTTCGATTTCCAAGTTATTAGACATGTCCCATCATATCCTCACAAGTATGAAAAGGTGGACGCCCTTGTAACCGAAAGCCTCTGTATCTAGTCCACCTGATACAGCAAGCATGTCACCGGGACAAATATCTCGTATTCAGTGGATTGTCTCTTATTACCAGGTGCCACGGGTAATTGAGTTTAGAGACACACTACCCAAGAGTCTCATAGGCAAGGTCTTAAGAAGGGTATTAAGGGAAGAGGAGGCAAAAAAAGCTAAGTGAATATTCTGTGACTCTACAAATATAATGCTAGGGATAGATACTGTGTAAAGGCATTTTGGCTGGTTTAATTTTATCTTAGATAACTAGCGATAATAAGTTTTTCAATTTCAGTGGTCCCTGCGCCGACAGGAAAGACTTTAGCATCTCGCATATACCGTTCCACTGGAAAATCCTTCATATAACCATAGCCTCCGTGGATCTGTATCGCCTCTCCTGTAACTCTGACTACCATCTCGCATGCATAGGATTTCGCCTCTGCAGCCAACATTCTACCCTCCTTAAAATTACCTTGATCCCAATAAGTTAAGCCCTTATACGTCAGCAGTCGAGCAGCCTCAATTTCCACCAGCATCGTAGCGAGCTTATCCTGTATCATTTGGAAATTAAATATAGGCTGCCCAAATTGCTGCCTTTCCTTGGCATATTTAAGAGATGCATCAAAAGCGGCCTGGGCAATACCTATGGCAAGAGAGCTCCACATAACCCTTTCCACATCGAGTCCAGAAAACATTTGCTTTACCCCCTTTCCCTCAACACCCCCCAAAAGATTAGCCTCCGGAACATGACAATCCTCCAGGATAATCTCCCCGGTTGGGGAAGAGCGCAATCCCATCTTTGATAACTTTCTACCTACATGATAACCAGAAAAATCCTTCTCTACTATAAAAGTGCACAATCCTTTCGATCCAAGGGATGGATCCAGAGTTGCGTATATAAGAGCTATATTTGCAATAGGTGCATTGGATATAAATGTTTTGGTGCCGTTCAGGATATATTCACCCCCCACCTTACGGGCCCTTGTCTTAAGGGATACAGCGTCTGATCCATACTCTGGCTCTGTTAACCCCATGCAACCCCTTTTTTCACCGCTCGCCAAAGTTGGCAGGTATTTTTCTTTCTGTTCTTCCGTGCCATTACGGGCAATGTTATTGCCACAAAGTAGACCATGCGCCCCATAAACTACACCCACACCGGCATCTACCTTGGCTAATTCCTCCGCCATGATCCCAAGGGAAATATAATCAGTAAGTGTCCCGCCATATTCAGGTGGTATCCCCATACCCAAAAAACCTAAAGACTTTGCCTTTTCCCATAAGCCCTCTACAAACGTTTCTTCTCGATCCATCTCCTCGACCAGAGGAGCTATTTCCTTTTCACAGAACTCCCGAACCATTTCCCGGAGCATCTTCTGCTCTTCAGTTAAATCAAAATTCATGC
>CAYVCJ010000107.1:0-2579 GCA_964450165.1 uncultured Dehalococcoidales bacterium | reverse complement strand
CATTAAAATGACCGCTGTTAGCCACGATAGCCCCGTCCTTCATCTGTAGAAAGTGAGCTTTGTCGATGACATTCATATCGCCCGTGGAGGTGATAAATATACCTCCTACCTGACAAGCTTCCAGCAAGGGCATAACCTGATAGCCGTCCATGGCTGCCTCCAGTGCACGGATAGGGTCGACTTCGGTGACGATGACCAGTGCCCCCAATCCCTGAGCACGCATGGCTATTCCCTTGCTGCACCAGCCGTAGCCACAAACGACCACTTTGCTTCCTGCCCAGAGGATATTGGTGGCTCTAGTGATGCCATCAATGGCACTTTGCCCTGTGCCATAGCGATTGTCGAAGAAATGCTTGGTTTGAGCATCGTTTACGGCGATGAGAGGGTAGCCTAACTTCCCCTCTTTTGCCATATTCCTTAGTCTGATGACTCCGGTGGTGGTTTCCTCAGTGCCACCAATCATGTTGTGAATTAGTTCAGTATGTTCTTTATGCAAGGTGGAGACCAGGTCAGCGCCATCATCCATGGTAAGCTGAGGCTTGTGTTCCAGTGCCGTGATAATGTGTTTGTAATAAGTTTTATTATCCTCTCCCTTTATGGCATTTACGGGAATGCCGAAGTCAACCAGAGCGGCAGCGGCATCATCCTGAGTGCTTAACGGGTTAGAGGCGCAGAGGACTAAGTCAGCGCCGCCTTCTTTCAGAGCCATCGCCAGGTTAGCTGTTTCCGTGGTGATGTGAAGGCAGGCGGAGACACGAATTCCCTGGAGAGGTTTTTCTTTAGCAAATCTTTGTTTTATTAATTTGATTACCGGCATCTCTTTGCCGGCCCACTCAATGCGAAGTTTGCCTTCATCACCTAAGGAAAGGTCCTTAATGTCATAATTTTTCATATTTAACTTTGCTCCAAACTTTATAGTGTTATCTATTAACAATAAAGTGTAAACAAGAATGAATATTCACATGCCGTACCATTCTACTGCCTGAACTGGGTGGCAACCCAGTCTGGTATATCTAATGTGCCCATCAGTAGCGGCTTTTGGTGACAATCACTACCTCCAGTCATAATTAGCCCGTGCTTCTTGGCAAACTGAATATAATGCCTGGTTATCTTTTCATCATGTCTGGAATGCCAGCACTCAACACCATCGATATACTCTAGCATATATTTTTGGATAATTTTCGTCTGTTCCCCTAAATCCCGCGTTATGGTCACTAAGGATGTCCCGTTAGGGTCATTAGGATGCGCATGTACCAGTAAGCCGCCGGCATTCCTGATTAACCTTGACGCTTCAGCAAGTGAAAGGGGATACTTGGGCACATTGCACTTAACCAGGTATTTGTCGAACGCCTCCTGCGTATCGCTGACAATCTCCTTTTTTATTAGATAGTTCGCTATATGGGGACGTCCGAATGTGCCATCCACGCTATCTTCTATGTTCTTGATATCCTTGTCCGTGAACCTTTGGATACCTTCTTTGTCGAACTCAGCATTCAATTTCTGTAAAATCTGGTGTGCCCTTCTTTCCCTGTGTTCGCGTATTAGTTGGAGTTTGTTTCTTAACTCTTCGTTGTTGAAATCATACTGGTATCCCAGAAAATCAAGGGAGACAGATTTGTTGAGATACTTGAAGGTCACACTCAATTCCACTCCGGTGAGGTAGGATATACCATACTGTTTAGCCAGAGCGATTGCCCTTTCCTGGCAGTCTATAGAATCGTGGTCGGTGGTCGACATTAAATCGATATTTCTCTTTTTTGCCTCTTTGAACACTTCTTCAATGGAGAAATTGCCGTCGGAACAGGTCTTGGTATGGATATGCAGGTCTATTTTCATCTTTTCCCCATACCAGTGATATACCAATCTTCAGGAGGGTCATACCGAGTATCCACTATCAGGTGGATGATACTAAGGGTTGGATTCAATTGCTTCAAATCATCTAAATCCACCCGTTCAAACTTCTTTTTGTTGTTGAGGTAGGCTTGCTCGGTGAGTGCGTTTGACTGGTAGTCCTCTTTGGTCCGTCTCAGTATCCTCCCGATGGCTACCTCCTGAGGGCAGTCTGTCTGTAAGATGACCAGTGTCTTGTTGTGTTTGGCTGCTATTTCAGCGGCACGCTTTCTTAACGATTGAGTAACGAAGGTGGCGTCAATTATCACACTATTGCCCTTTCTGACGGTCTCATCTGCCCTCCGAAATGTTTCATCATAGACCATCGTTCGTTTATCCATATTTGAGGCAAGTTCTTCGTCGAATATGTCCTCGTTTTTCAGCACTTCCTTCCTGACCAGGTCAGTTCGAACGATGGGATAGCCTTTTATTTTGGATATTTCCTCACTTGTCTCAGTCTTCCATGTGCCGGGAAGCCCGCAGGTGATGAGCAGAATATCAGTTCCTAACTCGCTTTCTATGAATTTCCCAAATGGCTCTTTCAATTTGTCACCTCTTTCCCTCTGTTTAATGATGGTTAACTTCCACGCAGCAGTCAAATCTATATTATATATACCCTTCGGCAAGGTCGAAATAGCTCTTAGCCACAGCCAAAGCCCCTTCTTTTTCCTCCTCTGAAATATAGAGGT
>CAYVCJ010000106.1:0-2607 GCA_964450165.1 uncultured Dehalococcoidales bacterium | reverse complement strand
CGGGAAGTCTTAACCCTTATGCCATTTTGGAGCCAGTTCATGTAGGCGGCGTGGTCATTAGCTCAGCGGCACTGCATAATGAGGAAGATATTCACCGCAAAGACATCAGGATTGGGGATACCGTTATCGTGCAGCGGGCTGGGGAGGTTATACCTGAGATTGTCAAGCATGTGGAATCCTTGCGGCCTAAAAACTCAAAAGAGTTCTCCATGATGGAAAAGGCTTGGGAGATCTACAAAAAGAGGAAGGGTATTGGAGATGAAGTACAGCCACCCGACCATACTATTTGCCCGGTGTGCGGGGCTGAGGTGATAAAGCCTGAGGATGAAGCAATGCACCGCTGTACCAACGCTGCCTGCCCCGCCCAGGCTCTGGAGCAAATCAAGCACTTCGTCAGCCGGGGGGCCATGGATATAGACGGCGTGGGGGAGAGATTATGCGCTGCCTTGTTTGCTGCAAAATTGGTGAATGATGTAGGCGATTTTTATGACCTAACCGAGCAAAAACTTCAGGAGGCGAAGAAGAACGTAGAAAGGATTATTTCCAAAGTTCAGGAGGCTGTTATTGCCAGTCAGGATCTCACTAGGTCTCAGCTTCCTGCCTTGAAAAGGCTAAGCGACAGCACCCTCTCCGACAGACGAGAAGTCGAGGATATTTGTGCTAAATATAGCCTTACCCCGGAAAGGGTTTTAGCTTTAAGGGAAAAGGTAGACCAGCTTCTCGCTCAGATATCAAAGGAGGTGGGTGTCAGCCAGAACCTCACCTGGGAGCATGTCCTCACCTTGGAGAAGTTAGCAGATAAGAGTATCTCCAATGTGCTCGAATTTATTGAGGAGAGCAGGCGCAA
Source organism: uncultured Dehalococcoidales bacterium (assembly GCA_964450165.1). GTDB lineage: Bacteria > Chloroflexota > Dehalococcoidia > GIF9 > AB-539-J10 > CG2-30-46-19. The sequence continues at coordinate 1,760 of CAYVCJ010000106.1, read as the reverse complement.
CCCTAGACCTTTAGCACGAGTCATCTTCGCTTTGGGGATTTTACACGTTGGTGAAGAATACGCTGAGTTACTGGCAGAAAACTTTGCCAGCATAGATGAATTAGTTGAAGCAACTAAGGATGAGAAGAGTCAGGAAAAACTTCGGGAAAGACTTTTATCTCTCCCAGCTATTGGACCTAAGATAGCTGATAGCATCGTTGCCTTCTTCAGGCAGAAGGGGAATAAAAATATTATTGAAAAATTAAGGAAAGCCGGAGTGAAGCTGGAGAAAGAGAAGGTTGAGGAAGCAAAGCCTGAAAAATTACCTCTAACTGGGCTGGAGTTTGTCATCACCGGAAAGCTGGAGGCATTTGCTCGTTCGGAAGCAGAGGCGAGGGTCAAGGAACTGGGTGGCAAAGCTGGCTCAGATGTGACTAAAAGGACGAATTATGTCGTGGTTGGTGCTGACCCTGGCTCCAAATTGGCTAAGGCTAAAAAATTAGGAATAAAGACGCTTAGCGAAGCTGAATTCTTGGAATTGCTAAGTCAGAATATTTCCTGATTTTGAATCTCTTCAATGACATCTTTGAGAAGGGAACTGTAATAACCAGGTAGTTCAGGTATATCAAAGAATCTAGCATCCTCCACCTCGCTTCCAGGAGCTAGCTTTTCGTCTTTTACCTTAACTAGATATGCCACTATCAACATATCCCCATATATTTCCTTGTCGTCTATTCTGATTACGCCGACTAATTTTGCTATCCTGCCAGATACCCCGGTCTCCTCCTCCAGCTCCCTTAAGCAAGCTTCTTCCGGTGTTTCTCCGATCTCAATAAAACCTGAAGCAAACCCCCACATACCCTTTTTGGGTGGTAATCCTCTTTTAATGAGTAGAAACTTTTTATCTTTTACTGCCACGGCCAATGCTACTGGCAGGGGATTCTTATAATCAACGAAATCGCATTTAGGGCAGTATTTCCTCGTTCTTCCGTCAATCATTCCTATTTGTAGAGGTGTGGCACAAATGGGGCAATAGTTATATTCTTTCATATATTCTCTCGTAAAGATAAAAAGCCCAGTCTTTGGTCTATAATATAGCACAGGTTTCGATGAAACTCATTGTTGGCTTGGGCAATCCGGGCAAGGCTTATGCTCATAATCGGCATAATGTTGGCTTTCGCTGCCTGAATTATTTCGCCAGGCGTCATTCCATTCCGTTTGATAGGAGGCAGTGCCGGGCCAGGATAAGTGTTGGTGAAGTAGCTGGCAGTAAATTGCTGCTGGCCAAGCCACAGATATTCGTCAACATTAGTGGTGAGGTGGTGGGTTGCCTGGTGGAGAAATATGACGTTCCGTTGAGCAATCTCTTGGTAATCTATGACGACCTTGACTTGCCCCTGGGCAAAGTTCGGATTCGTCAAAGTGGCGGCTCAGGGGGACATAAGGGAATGAAGTCAATCATTTCCACTCTGGGGAGTGAGGATTTCCCCCGAATCAGGGTAGGCATTGGACGTCCTGCTCAGGATGCCGAGGATGCTATAGTAAGCTATGTGCTTGGCGATCTTACTGCCCAAGAAGAGGAAGTAATCAGGTCAGCTATCATTACCGTGGCTGAGGCAATCGATTGTTTCCTTACCCAGGGCATTCAGGCAGCAATGGGGAAGTTCAATTAGCCCGGGAGGGAAACCTGAGATTGCTTCGCCTTTGGCTCGCAATGACAGAAGGATGGCTCGCAATGACGGTAGGACTTGTGTTGAATTATACCTGCAGAGATTTTATTT
>CAYVCJ010000105.1:0-2695 GCA_964450165.1 uncultured Dehalococcoidales bacterium | reverse complement strand
GACATAGATAAGCTAAATCAACGGCAAGAGGCGGTTAGCTGGTTTTATAACGATAGCTTGGTTCGCCAAAAAACTATGGCCCTGCTGGGAGACATCGCCGATTTAGAGAGGGTAGTGAACCGGGTGAGAGGTGGCAAGATAATGCCCAGGGAGTTGATAACACTCCGCACAAGTCTGGAAAAGGTAGCTCAGCTGAAAGCAACGCTCGATAATTGCCCTAACAAGTCAGTTAGCGAATTAAAGCTCTTCCCCGAGATTATGGATTTAATTGACCGGGCAATTGTTGATGAACCCGGTGACCTTGAACATGGAAACGTCATTAAGGAAGGCTTTTCCAGTGAGCTAGATGAGCTTCGCCACAGTTCCACCAAGGCTAAACAATATTTAGCCAACCTGGAGCAGAGGGAAAAACAGCGCACCGGGATTAAATCCCTGAAAGTGGGGTACAACAGAGTATTCGGCTATTACATCGAGGTATCCAGGGCAAATCTCAATCTGGTCCCCAAGGATTATATTCGCAAGCAAACCCTTGCTGAGGCGGAAAGGTTCTTCACCCCCGAGCTAAAAGAGTATGAATCGCTGATTCTTACCTCACAGGAAAAGATAATCTATCTTGAAACCTCCCTGTTTAACCAGGTTTGCCAGCAGATAGGCGCTAGAGGTGAGCAGATTTTAGCCACCGCGAGGGCTATTGCCCAAATTGATGTATTCTCCAATCTTGCTGAAGTGGCATCACGCTATCACTACACCCGACCGGAGCTGACCAACGAGGATGTCATCGACATTAAAGAGGGACGTCATCCCATGGTAGAGAGAACCTTGGGCAGCGACAATTTTATTCCCAATGATATATATCTATGCAATAACGATAACCAGCTCATCATACTCACTGGCCCAAATATGTCGGGAAAATCCACCTATCTCAAACAGGTAGCTTTGACCGTCCTTCTGGCACAAATTGGCAGCTTTGTTCCTGCCAAATTGGCCAAAATCAGTATCATCGACCGTATCTTCACCAGGATTGGTGCTCAGGAAGATTTAGCTGCGGGACAATCAACCTTTATGGTGGAAATGACTGAAACAGCAAACATCTTGCATAACGCCACCTCACGCTCCTTGCTCATTCTGGATGAAATTGGACGAGGCACAAGCACCTATGACGGGCTCTCCATTGCCTGGGCAGTAGCGGAGTACATTCACGGAGCACCGAAGTTGGGCGCAAAGACCCTGTTCGCCACGCACTACCATGAACTGGTAGAGCTTGCCGGCACCTTGCCCAGGGTGAAGAATTTCAATGTCGCCGTAGCTGAGGAAGGAGACAAGGTTATCTTCTTACATAAAATTATCCCTGGAGGTACCGACAGGAGTTACGGTATCCACGTAGCTCGGCTAGCTGGTTTACCTAAATCAGTGACAAATCGTGCTCAGGATGTTTTAGCTAACCTGGAAAGCAAGAGCACTACTGGCAAAGGTAAAATACGAGGCAAAGCAACGGCACCACAACTTCCACTTTTCACCAAAGATTCTTTATTAGCCGAGGAAATCTTCAAGCTCGACATTGATTCTATGTCTCCCTTAGAAGCCATCACCAAGCTTTATGAACTGAAACGAATGGCGAAGGGGAAATAGCAGGAACAATTTGCTATAATTGCTCTCACGATGGCTAAGGATTACTATCGCATTTTAGGGGTTCCCCGGAGCGCCTCAGACCAAGAAATTAAGAAAGCTTACCGAAAGCTGGCAATGCAATATCACCCTGACCGCAATCCAGGCAAAGAGAAACAGGCTAACGAAAAATTCAAAGAGATAAACGAGGCTTACGCTGTTCTTGGCGACCCTAAAAAGAGAAAGAAATACGACCAATTTGGCACAGTAGGTGAAATCGGCGATATCTTTGGCAGTCGCTCCACTCGAACTACTTTCGAAGATTTAATGAAAGATTTTGGTGGAGAGGGGCTTGGTTTCGGCTTTCTCGATGATATATTCGGCGACCGATTAAGGGGAACAGGGTTCTCCTTCAGAACTTTTGGCAGACGTGGCGGGACGAGATTTGAAGCATGGCCGGGAGAGGGAATTAACCTTGATGAAATATTCGGGCAAACCAGAAAGCCTTACCGCCAGGATGTCCGTTATCAACTCAGCATTACCCCGAAGGAGGCTTCCCAGGGAACAAGGAAAATTCTAACTAGACATGGAAAGAGATTGGAGGTCAAAATTCCTTCGGGAGTGAAAACGGGCAAGATGGTAAAACTGCGCAATGCCCGCCAGCTAACCGATGGCATGCCCGGAGATATCCTCATCCAAGTCACAGTCAAATAAGGATGAAAAATGCCTGAAAAGTATCGCCAGTGGCTTGCCAAGAATAAATCATGAAAGCATTAGTGCAGTGCGTTACCAATGCTTCGGTAACTGTCGGTAATAAAACAGTAGGAGAGATCGGGCAAGGGCTAGTGGTCTTCCTCGGTGTAGCCAGAAATGATTCGCAGGAAGACGCCCGCTACCTGGCAGATAAAGTAGTAAACCTCCGTATTTTCTCTGACGAGGCAGGCAGATTTTCACTTTCAGCATTAGAAACAAGAAGGGAAATTCTGGTAGTCAGTCAATTCACCTTGCTCGCTGATACACGAAAAGGAAGACGCCCCAGCTTCACCGAAGCAGCTCCTCCCGATAAAGCCAGGGAACTTTATGAGTTCTT
>CAYVCJ010000104.1:0-2772 GCA_964450165.1 uncultured Dehalococcoidales bacterium | reverse complement strand
AGTATCATTATCGGCATTCTCCTCAGCTTTCTAACTTTGGTTTTTGGAAGACAGCGCTCCATATATATCTGGCTTACCCTTATTGCTATCTGGATTTATGCCCTGCTTACTGGGATGCATCCGCCGGTAATTCGCGCCACCATGATGGGCAGCTTATTCTTGTTGGCTGAATATTTGGGAAGACAGCGAAGTGCTATTACTGCGCTGGCTTTTGCTGCCGCCGTGATGGTGGGCATTCAGCCTCAAATTCTATGGAGCATCTCCTTCCAACTTAGCTTCACGGCAATGCTCGGGCTTATTTTGTTCTATCCTTATCTTAAGAGTTGGGGAAGGAAAGGCGTTGCCAAGGTATTTGAATACAGGGACAAAGCTATAGCTATCGGTAATGTTTTTGCGGATAGCTTTGCGGTGACCATAGCGGCTATTATCGCAGTCTGGCCACTTGTAGCCTACTATTTCAACGTTGTTTCACTGGTCGGTGTTCCAGCCACGTTCCTTTCTCTGCCTGCCTTGCCAGCTATCATCGTTGCCTCTGCGCTGGTTGCTTTTGTGGGATTATTTGCCGTATTTGCATCTCAAATTTTAGGCTGGGTCGCCTGGTTATTCTTAACCTATTTGCTTTTGGTAGTCGAGGGCTTTGATGCCTTGCCATTCTCTTCTTTCCAGGTATCCGCTATCCCTGTGTGGTTGGTATGGGAATATTACATCATACTTGCAATAGTTGCGGCATGGCTTAATTATAGGAAGCAGTTGAACGATATCTTCTCCAGGTTAGCTTTCAGGGGAGAGGGAGGTAGTCAGTGACGGCTAAATTCTCCCGACATTCGCTTCTAAAGTGGCTCATTCCTCCTCTTTTATTAGTGGCTATACTGGTCTGGGCTGTAGTTCTCACCACGCCGGATGATAACCTTCACGTGACCTTCCTTAATGTGGGGCAAGGGGATGCCATCTTGATACAAACACCCGATCATCAGAACATACTTGTTGATGGTGGTCCCAGCCCTCAGACAATAAGTCTGGAGTTAGGCCGGAAGCTTCCCTTCTGGGATAGAACAGTGGACCTGATAGTATCCACGCAGCCTCACGCTGACCACATTACTGGACTGGTGGAAGTGCTGCAAAGGTATGAAGTGAAACGAGTGCTTGAATCTGGTGTTTCTTATAATTCCTGCGTTTATCAAGAATGGCTCAGGCTCGTTGAGGAGAAAGGAATCAAGCGTGATATGGCTAAAACGGGACAGGAAATCGATTTGGGCAGAGGCATTAAGATAGAAGTGCTTAGGCCTCCCAATGAGTTTTTTAGGGGGACTAGCGCCGATGTGGATAACAATGGTGTGGTATTAAGACTGAGTTGGGGTGAAATCAGTTTCTTGCTTACCGCAGATATCAGATGGGAAGGAGAATTTGAGCTTATTAAACAGCGAGCTAATTTGAAAAGCACAATGCTGAAGGTAGCCCATCATGGCAGCAAGACATCCACCATCCCGCAGTTTCTTGCCGTGGTTGACCCTCAAATGGCTGTAATCTCGGTGGGAGCAAATAATACTTTCGGGCATCCAAGCCCCGAGGTGGTGGAGAGGCTGAAAGGAAGGCTGGGTGAAGACAACGTCTACTTAACTTCCCAGGATGGCACCATTGAATTTATCACAGATGGGGAGAAACTATGGGTGAGGGTGGAGAAGTGACAAAAGCCATTCATTCCTTGACATGGGTAGCTCCTAACTAATACAATGTAGCATTTGTAAGACTGGCATGGATACAATATGGCTGATGTAAAGCTTGGCTTTGGCGAGAGCTTCGAGAGTTTACTGCGCAGGTTCAACAGGCAGGTGCAGCAAGGCCGCATTTTAGCTGAGGTTCGGCGTCGAAGGTTTTTTTTGAAACCGAGCGAGGCGAGGAAGAGGAAACAGGCGGCAAAGAGGCGGAAAAGCGTAGGGGGAATGAGGTGACGCTGGGGGAGAAAATAAGGGATGATTTGTATCAAGCAGTTAAGCAACAGGACAAGGTACGAATCTCCGCACTGCGCTTGCTCATATCCAGGATAAAGAATGCTGAAATTGCTGAACGAAAACCTATCGATGATAACAAAATCATTGATCTCCTTAGCGGAGAGGTGAGGCAGCGGCGAGAAAGCATCGAGGCTTTCAAACAAGGAAATCGCAGTGACCTTGTAGCTCAGGAAGAGGCAGGCTTAGCTATTGTCCTGGAGTATCTTCCCAAGCAAATGGGTCGTGGGGAAATTATAGCTGCAGCGCAGCGAGCAATTGATATGGTTGGCGCGAGAGGGGAGATAGACAAAGGTAAAGTTATGTCTCAGCTTATGCCCCAGCTTAAAGGTAAAGCTAATGGTAAGGAAGTGAGCGAGATAGTTTCTGAGCTACTTGCTCCAGCCTAACTTCTTTACATAATACTGACTCGGGATTCTGGTGATAAACAGGATAACCGCTTTTAGACAAATCGTGAGGTGATTCTTGGATGGCTGAAGTTTGTCCATTCTGTGGCATACGATACAAAAAGGAAAAGGTTTCCAATTTAGGAGTAGTCAATTGTCCACCATATGATGTGATTACTGCCGCAAAACAGAAACTCTATTACCAGAAAAGTGATTACAATGTAATTCGCCTGGAACTTCCTGCCCAGCCATCCGCAGGTAGTGCCAAGGGTAGGTCTAAGTCTAAGTATGGCAATGCTGCAGTAACCTTGAAAAGCTGGCTTAAAGAAGGGGTTCTTCAAGCGGATGGCTCACCTGCTTTTTACCTCCATGACCATTAT
>CAYVCJ010000103.1:1934-3021 GCA_964450165.1 uncultured Dehalococcoidales bacterium | reverse complement strand
AGGGCTTTGGCTCACCGCAACGACTGGGGAAGCCACCAGCAATGATTCTCGCCACCGGGTGTCAAGCCCATCGATATCAAAACCATAAGCCTCAGTCAAAGCTTCATCGTAGGTGCTACCCTGCTTAATTAAAGTTAACAAATCAAGCATGTTATCTCCGCTATAGTTGTTCAAAAGGTATTCCACCAGGCTATAGCTCTCGGCATAGGAAAGATAGGCTTTCTCAGGGTCGGCAGAAAATGGGCTGCACAGGCTGCGAACCGAGAGCAGTTTGCCTTCAGAGATAGCTTCTTCCAGGCGAGACCTTAATTGGGGAGAAAGCTCACCCTCGTTGTACATTGCTAAACCTTCATCAAGCCACACAGGCAGTGAGCCATAGGGACTGAAAACTAGCTGGTGAACAACTAAATGAGTTAGCTCATGAACTAAGGCTTCTTTTCCCCAATCAATGCTATCCGGTGAAATGCCGATGGCGATGATGCCAAATTCAGTAAAGGCAACGCCTCCAGTCCACTCCTGGGGGAAAATCATTGCTCCTTGCAACTCCTGTGATGAAGCATAAACATATATATTGATAGGCCTTTGAAGGTAAGCGCCAAATTCCTGTGTTAACCTGGCAAGTCCTTCCTGACAGGCATCCATTAGCTCATTGGCGAATTCATCGTCCCCGTGATACCAAAAAATAGTTATTTCCCTGTCAGTCAAGCTCTGCCATTGATAGCGGTCATCCTCAAAGTAAACCACTTTGGGCAAAGTTTGAAGCTCTTCACCATCAGCATTTTTAATAGTCCACCAATATGTTACTTGAGCTCCAGGAGGCAAGCTCGCCTTCCTCATATCCCATACCCAGCTAGTTTCCACCCTCGTTGCCGGAGTAAACTCAGCCCAGCCCTCACTAACAACCTGAGCATAATTCATCCTGTCAACCTGATAATGAAGCCGAGCATCAAGAATATCGGCCAAACTTTCCGCCTCAAGATTAAACGCAAGGGAGTAAGGGAAATCCATGGTTATGCTGGTATCTAAGACGGAGATATCGCTTTCAGCTTCAACTGGAGAGAAAACCAGTAATAGCAGAAGCGTCAGG
>CAYVCJ010000103.1:0-1834 GCA_964450165.1 uncultured Dehalococcoidales bacterium | reverse complement strand
GCCAAACACATATTTAGTCACTTCCCTTCCCTACTTTAGAGCGCAGGTAAGCATTGATAAACTCATCCAACTCTCCGTCGAGCACCGCTTCAGCATTGCTAACCTCGAAACCGGTGCGATGGTCTTTCACCATTTTGTAAGGATGAAGGACATAGCTTCGAATCTGATTTCCCCACCCAGCCTCAATGCGCTCACCTTTGAGCTTCAATTTCTCCTCCTCTTTTTTCACACGCTCCACCTCCAGAAGGCGAGTGTAAAGGATCCTCAACGCATTTTCTTTATTTTGATGCTGGGAGCGCTGACTCTGGCAACCCGCGGTCAGCCCACTGGGCAAGTGAGTTACCCTAACAGCGCTGCTTGTCTTTTGCATATGCTGCCCACCAGGACCGCTCGACCTGAAAGTCTCCACCTTCAAATCCTCAGGATTTATCTGCAAATCCACCTCTTCTTTTGCTTCAGGGAGAACTTCCACCAACACAAAAGAGGTATGCCGAGCATGGTCAGCATCAAAGGGAGAAAGTCGAACCAACCTGTGAACTCCGTGCTCACACTTGAGATACCCATAAGCATAGTCCCCTTTAATTCCCAGGATAGCACTCTTAATGCCTGCTTCATCGCCAGGGGAAATATCCAATGTTTCAGCGTGGTAATTACGCCTTTCCGACCACCTCAAATACATTCTGAGCAACATACTTGCCCAATCCTGCGACTCCGTGCCACCAGCACCAGCGTGGATGGCAAGCATGGCATTATGAGCATCGTACTCGCCACTCAAAATCAGTTGATTTTCCAGCCGCTCAAATAGGTAGGCTACCGCCGTTACCTCCGTATTTATCTCTTCACTTAGAGAAGAGTCACCTTCCTCTTCAGCGAGGCAAACGAGCTCATAAAGGTCAGAAGCTTTCTTTTCCAACTCACGCCAGGGGCGAATTAGATTCTTCCTCTTTCCCAGCTCCCGCATTACGGCCCGCGCTCTGGCTGAGTCACTCCAGAAATCAGGACTTGCCGATTCCCGCTCTATCCGAGCAACTTCCTTTTCTTTGCCAGGAATGTCAAAGATGCTCCATTATTTGTGAGATTTGCCGAACCAAAGCATCCAGTTTCTCTTTCTGCTCTTCCATTGCTCCTCCTTAATGTTAACCAAATAACTTCCCTTGCTGACTCGATTCTATTCCAAAATTGCCCCCAGCGGCAAGGTGAGCTAACCTCGTTGGCTCAGGAAGACGATAGCCGCGACAGCAATTGAGCACCCACTTTATCGCTGAGTTAAGGCTAATCTTATGACCTATGGAGACATATACTGGTTTCGTTCCAAGCTTGGTTCTTAAAGCAGCCCCGATGACTTGCTCACTATCAACCAGTTCGGCATAGGAGCCAACTTTTTCCCCCAGAGGCTTATGATTACCCAGAAGTATGGATTTAGCGCAGCCCACGGTAGGCACATCAAGGAAAAGTCCCAGATGCGAGGCAAGCCCTAAACGCCTAGGATGGGCAATCCCCTGACCATCGACTAGAATCAGGTCTGGAACGCTGGATAATTCCTCACAAGCAGCTAATATTAACGGAGCTTCCCGAAACGACAGTAACCCCGGTATATAAGGCAAAGTGACTTCCCTTTCCACAGTCTTCACCTCCACCAAATTGAGTTCAGGGTAATTTAACACCACCACCGCCCCTCGAGCTACACCCCGAGAATCAGGAGCGGATATATCAACACCAGCAATCAAATGAGGATTAATACCTTCATCATCAGTCACAACCTTTTTTGCCAGGCTGACCTGCAACGCTTTAGCCTGGCCATGGCTCACATCCCACTGATGCAACTTATGTATTT
>CAYVCJ010000102.1:0-3065 GCA_964450165.1 uncultured Dehalococcoidales bacterium | reverse complement strand
TCCAGATCTTGGGTCTTTCTCAGCAGCCCCTTCTTTTCCATCCTGTTCAAAAGCGGCTGTTGAGAAGAGATTTGGCCTGCTGGCAAACATAACAATCCGATGAAGTGTTTCATCCACAGGTCTATATGTCTCCCAGCTATCCACCTCTTGCCACTTATCCACTATTACGCTAGACTGATAATGGTAAAGGCATCCCTCTCATACAGTGATTACCAGCCAAAACCATACGGAAAATCTATGGTACGATTGACATTCTGCAGCGCCATCAATGAAATTCGCAAAAACAAGATCCGCCTAGAGGATGGGGATCGCAGACTACTCCTTGATTTCGGTTTGCCATGTAAGAGATGCAGGCTGTTTTACGAAGAGTATCTAAGGCCTCGTATTTGCAAAGGGCTATTTGACAGACTGGCGACGGGATTAGTTCTGGCCCTAGGGGAATTTACCGACACGATATGGAGTCACCAGAGGCGGAAGAGGCAAAGCCAACTCTGAAAGAATAGCAGCTTGTCGGGAGTTTTGGACCCTGGTCACCAGTCCTCCCTTCCCTTCTGTAAAAGGAGGGGGAATTCTGTTTTTGGGCGAGCTTCACTCATATTTACAGCAGGCAGTAATGTGGCTAAGGTAAATAATGTCCGACATCATTGAAGGTAGAAACCCTGTACTTGAGGCGCTGAAGTCTGGTCGTCCTGTGAGCAAAATATTGCTAGCCAGAAACATAAAGAGGCATGGCACAATCTCGGAAATACTGCACTTTTGTAGAGCTGGAGGGATTCCAGTTGAGTATGTGGAGAGACACACCATAGATAGACAGAGCTTAACCGGTGTCAACCAGGGAATTATCGCCTATGCAGCGGCAAAGGAATATGTTGATTTAGATGATTTATTTATTATCTCAAAAGAAAGGCCTGAGCCTCCTCTATATGTTGTCCTCGACGGAATCCAGGACCCACAGAATCTGGGCGCAATTTTAAGAACTGCTGAGGCGACTGGCGTTCATGGGGTCATTGTGCGCTCAAGAAGGGCAGTGGGTCTTACCTCAGCCGTGGCCAAGGCATCAGCCGGCGCAGTAGAGTACGTGCCGGTGGCAATGGTAGCAAATATTGCTCAGGCGATGGAAACACTAAAGAAGAATAATGTCTGGGTCATCGGTATACACCCATCCGGCGAATTAGATTACACTAAGTTTGATTTCAAACTGCCAACGGCAATAGTCATCGGAAGCGAAGGAAAGGGGTTATCAGCATTGGTCAGGAAGAGATGCGACTCCCTAGCATTTATTCCAATGAAAGGAAAAATTAGCTCACTTAATGCCTCTGTAGCTGCCGCTGTGGTTATGTACGAAGCCTTTAAACAAAGGAGCAAAGTAGCCCCTCTCGTAAAAGACTGCGTGTCCCCTCAACCTTTTTTACCTTCATAATATTGGACGTGTGTAGCTCAGTTTATGGCTTCTACCACTGCTTTTTTCAGGGTACTTTAGATAAAAGGATACCTCGAGGCACTATGTCCTTACCCTATCGGCTAAGTCTTAGTGGCAACGTAAAGGTAGATTTGAGCTCAGTCGTATTCTGTAGGCCTGCAAGGTCAACGAGGATTACCATCACTCAAGGGAGTTTACAACGCAACAAAATGGCTGATTGTTGGGCAATGAGAACCAAGAAACTTGAACGAATTCTACTGTGGCCTCTCTTTTGAAGGCACTGTTGCGTAGGAGAGAACAAAGTCCAGTAGCTTGGGGCCCGATTGGCGGGTAGTTACGACGTTGTCGAGTCCGAACTCTTTTGCTAGCGACTTCTCAAGAAGAGTTTTGACTGAATTCACTTGTTGTGAGGTTACGGACCGTGCTCTCCCGTGGAGAAGCTCACTCCTAAGACGGTTAAGCTTGGAAAACTCACTACTTTCACGAGTTTCATGACCAAATCGACTTTTCCAGTACTTTTCAAACTTCGTGGACAATGGAAAGTCTGCTATACGGCTTAGAACAACATCCCTTAATCTATGGTTAATAGGCGGTCGTGCTTCTGCTAAGTATTTTTCAAGTTGAGCGTATTTTTCCCTAACTGGTTTGGGTCAGTACTGGCAAAGTACCCACTAGCGAGAGCTTCAAGGCCAACGAAGTAAGCGATGTACGTATCGACTGGTGAGTCGCTGTTTAGGCCGGCCCCGTACCAACGTAGTGCCATACCGATTGAGGGACCAATTGTCGAATGGTAAAGCTTTGCCAACGGTTCATCAATTAAAGAAGCTAGGTCTTTCTCGATAGATACTTTGACAAGATGCTTAACAGGGACGTGAATATGTCCTTCCTCTCCTGTGGCACCGCTGAAATAGTATTCAACGAAAATGGGCTTACCTAGAATCTGTTCACCAAAACAAAGAGCAAGTAGTCCAATGACTGACTCAACGTGATTCTTGGCTCTCTCCTTTGTTTGCTCTTCACTATTTCCAGGGATAGTTGCAAGTATTTCCACTATGTCTCCCCTTGCCTCAACCTCTTCAACAGCTCCTTCAACTGAAAAAGCGCCTTCGGACGTAGGTTCCGCATCATGAAAACCGGATATTTTGTGTCCTTTGATGCCTCCCTTCCAGAATCTAATCCGAGTCTTGCATCCAATAATTACAAAAGGTTCGGACCAGCCTGCTCTTTGGGGTTGAAACACTAAGCGATAGGAAACACCATAATCTCTGCCCAAGCTCAATGGGCCTGGAGGCCCATTAAACCCTGAGGGACCTGGCCAGATGAAGGCCTTGCCGTCACGTTCCCATCGCACTTTATTCAGTATTGGCGTCTTCGTTGGGTCGTCACCGCGTTTCAGCTCTACACGCAATTGTATAGAAGGCTTTGGTGGGGAAAGAACCTTAGCACCTTCTGGAGTTGAGTAGGGGCCAGTCCATTCAGCTTCCTCTCCAGGCTCGTCGGCAGTTCTAGTCCAGAGTTCAACTGCGCATCCTTCTGGCAAGACCGCGTCAAAATCTATAAAGCCTCGGGCGTATTCCTCTGCTGTCAAAATCAAACTCTCATATTCCTCCGAGACCAATTATACCCTATGCTAGGCAGTAGACAA
>CAYVCJ010000101.1:0-3138 GCA_964450165.1 uncultured Dehalococcoidales bacterium | reverse complement strand
CTACTTGCTCCTTTGGCTGCTCCTTTGCTTCTTGCTCCGATGGCTCCTGTGGTGCTTTCGCTGGTTGTTCCTCATCGGGACTAAACGAGTAGGAAGCCAAAAGTTCAACACCCTCTTCCATCTCCTGTCCTTCTATACTGACCATTTCCAGTTGTTCTTGCTCTCTTATTTGCTTTCCTTCAAGCACAGCGTCGGCTATTCTGCTACAAATCAATTTAATCGCTTTAATAGCATCGTCATTGGCGGGGATGGGGTAATCAACTTCCTCAGGATTGCAATTGGTATCTACTATGGCAACCACGGGTATATCGAGCTTTTTAGCCTCGGAAAGGGCGATCTTGTCCTTGATTATGTCCACAACAAACAGGGCTCCTGGCAGAGTATCCATTTCCTTAAAGCCGCCGATCTTAATATTCAGGCGAGAAATTTCCTTTTCTATCTTTGCCTTTTCCTTCTTTGGTAAATTCTCCAATTCCCCCTTTATTTGGCGGTCTTCCAGGCCAACCAGGTAATTAATCCGTGATTGTATTGTATCGAAATTAGTCAATGTCCCACCAATCCATCTCTGGTTGACATAGCACATACTGCATCTAGTTGCTTCTTCCTCTATTATTTCTTGAGCTTGCTTCTTGGTGCCTACGAAGAGGAGAGTTTGCCCGTTGGTGATTAATTTCCTGACGAAGGCATATGCCTGCTCCAGCCTCTCGGCTGTTTTCTCCAGGTCGATGATGTGGATACGATTGCGCTGAGTGAAGATATAATCCTTCATCTTGGGATGCCACACGCTGGTCAGGTGCCCAAAGTGAGCTCCTGCCTCCAAAAGTTCCTTTACCACAGCATTGTCTGTCATGAAACTTGCCTAATGTAGCATGGATGAGATCTTTTTGACAAGGTCAGGCATTATTTCCGGAATAGGGCGAAGAACCTGTCCTGATATTCCTCGAATAGCCCCCATCTATTCAACTCGTTGACCAACTCAGGGGCTCGAGAGATGTCTTTGTTTACCAGTCCGAAAAGTTCCTCAATAAAATTTCGAGCATCCTTAGGTACCCCGGTGGAATCTATATCCAGGAAGCCCCTCCTTTGAAAATCAGTGATGTTGGTGTATACCGACCCTCTCGTTAGCTCATAAATAAATATCATTAGTGATACATCCCATAGCTCTTCTACCCCTCTAATTATGGCGCTCAGTGGATTGTTTTCCTCCTCTATTCTTTCGTTTAGCTTATTTATTAGTGCTGCTGTAGGTTCAGAAACAATGTTCATCTCTTTGGGTTCATTTTTATATCGATAGAAGATACCTGGCTCATGGGGAAAGTTCTCTGCCATGGCCTGGAGGTATTTGCTGGATTGCTCACTAAACCCCTCTAAGCTGGTCAGGTAGCTAGGGGTAACAATCCTTGGCCTCTCAGCAATCACGTTGCCATCCCTTACCACATTAACATTCTCGGTCAATCCGGTTACCACATAATAGGAGATAATGGTATTGCCAAAGGTAGCCAGATTTTGCCGTGGAAACCTGATTACTTTGGTTCGCTCTATGGCATATTTAACTCTCGGGTCTATATCCATCTCTTTCCTTATACCTATATTATACAAACATCTTCACCATCTGGAAATTTCGTTCCACGGTTTGCTTCCCGGCGATTATCTTGCCCGGTTCGGTACTATGTCCGGGAATCAAATATTCCACATCAAGTTGTGATAACTTGTCAATGCTGCTTCGCAGCAGGGAAGGGCTGCCTTCAGGAAGGTCTGTTCTGCCGATGCTGCCCCAGAAAACCACATCACCGCTTATCAATACTTTTTTTTCTTTCCAGTAAAGCGAAATCGATCCCGGGGAATGTCCCGGGGTAAGTAAAACCTGGACAGTGACCTTGTTACTCGTGCCCAAGGTCAGATCACCTTCTTTAAGGTAGAAGAACGGACTGATGGGTGGAAGCCTGGCGCCAAGAACTTCATAAAGCCTGTTTCCTGTACCGTGGTAGAAATCATGTTCCTCTTTGGACAGAGTAATCAGGCTTTTATTTCTTTCAGCGATAGTAGATGCAGCTTCAAAATGGTCCGGATGGCTGTGAGTGACAATTATCAGCCCCACATCCATTATGCTCAGCCCGTCTTTGTTCATTGTCTCGATTAGCGAATCTAGGCAGGCTTCACCAACTTCATTGTGGATATGCCCAGGGTCAACCAACACATGTGGTTGCTTCCCTCGCAAAACATGGCACCAAAGGCTGGCGTTACAATTATTCCCCATCCCTTGCCAGATGTAGCAATAAAAGTTCTCCGCTAATCGTAAAGAACGGTGATAAACCATAACTGATTAAATCCTGAACAAATTCTAAGTTCCAAACATTTAGTACTTTTCATTACGGCAGTCCCAATAGGTTCTTGGCGTTTTCCCTGAGATATTTCTTGTTCACTTTCTGAACCTCGGTCAGCGGCATGGTGTCCAGGAAAAGGGCATATTTGGGGACGGCATATTTAGCAACTTTATCGCTGAGATATTGGATAAATTCCTGCTGCTTCACCTTTCCCTTATATCCAGGGCGTAACTGGATAAATACTGCGATCCTCTCGCTGCCCTACTTCTGGGCAGCCTTATCTAGAAGCGAGAAAACTGGTTTTTGAGGGTAGGGTTCGAGCGTTTTGGGAAGGCCAAACACCTCATATTCCTCAAGCCACGGCTTCTCCTTTACGATAGTTCCTCCTTATTTGACCCTAGTCAGTATTATAAACTAAAATGTCCTCTGCTTCTACAGCGAAAGGTATCTTATGGGTGACATGAAAAGCGCCTGGGAAATTGCTCAGGAGAGGGCTAACCGGCTGGGCAGGCTCTCTGCTGAGGAGCAAAAACAACAGAAGGAGCAGGAATGCCGTCAAATTGCTGCCGGGATCGCCCAGAACTACTTTGACTCTTCGGAAACTCAGGATATAGCTACCATGCTTGATAAATATTCTGGGGAAGAAAAGACTTTAATTGAGTCGGCGTTATTTGGCCTACTAACTGAGGCTATTACTTTCGACAGCCAGAGCAGAGCGGAGAAAGCAGTTCGAGCTATAGTGACTCTGGAGCCAAAAGCGCAGCCGATTGTGGGACGGATGATAGACCTGTTGACGGAATACCACCAAGCTGGA
>CAYVCJ010000100.1:0-3140 GCA_964450165.1 uncultured Dehalococcoidales bacterium | reverse complement strand
GCATTTAATACTCCTTCAGGATTTTCTCTCCACCCAGAATCATATCGAACTGAATATAAGCTGATAACATCATGGTCCCCAGCTTGAGGTTATGAATCGGGTCGGATAGCGAAGGAGAGTCATAGGTCACAGATGTCTTCCCCGTCCAGGCAGTGGGTAATCCCGCCGGGTCGGTATGCGGTTTTACACTTGAATACCACTTAATCAACTGGGTATGCCCGCCTTCTCCTTTTAGAGGAGGGAAATGCCTGATCGAGTACAGATATATCTTTTCAGAAAGAAAAGTACCAAGTATCTCGCCAGGCATCCTGGATTGAGGTTGGAAAGTTATGGTTGTTAACCTTTTCCCTGCCGGTCTTTCCACAGTCCCCTGTACGAATTCCAACTCTTTGCCCAAAGTCATACTGGCCAGCTTCTTGGGTGCTCCGAAGAGCTCTCGTCCTCCGGCTAACGCTGCCTCATTGGTCACATATATGTAAGGAATATAATACCCAAAATCTCCATCAGCGTCCCTTACCATCAACATACTGATGTATTCATAATATGCGCCGACAGTGGAGAAAGAATACCAGGAAAGCCAATATGCTGCCTGCGGGGGAGTAGCGGTGAACTCAAGCCCGGGAGGAAGTAGCTTTTCAAGTTCTTGAGTGCTCTCAAATAAGCCGAGCAATGCTTCACAATTGCGGTATTCTATAGTTCCTTGTTCCGTAGCGGCGTAAAGTGGGGCATCAAAGGGAATCCCTATTTGCTTGTCTTTGAAATCATTTACGTCTAAACTCATTTCTCACCTCCTATATTTGATAACTTTTGTCCAATTCGTAGGCAGCGGCAAGACTCAAGACCTCTAGAGTCCCATCTTCCACCATTCCAGCCCGTGCATCACGGAAAAGCTTCTCAACCCAAAAATCCTTGCTAAGCCCGTAGCCACCAAAGATTTGCACCGCTTCATGAGCAACCGCAAATGCTGCCCTTTTGCAAAAAACTTGCGCGGCAAGAGCATGTGCCACCGAGGCATCATAGGTTTGCTCTTTAATTAGCCTCTCCCAAACATGTCTCATAACTTTTCTGGCGTAAGCTCTAGAGGTTTCGACCCTCTCAAACATCCCATATAGCGTTAATTTAATCGCCTCGTGCTCAATAAGGGGCTTCCCACCTTGTGTCCTTTCTCTGGCATATTTATAAGCCTCTTCAAAAGCTGCCCTTGCTAGGCCGGTAAAAGCTGTCGCCATGAAGGAACTGGTAGATGCAAAAAGCTGGTCAATAAATATAGTGTAGAACTCAGGTGCAGCAAGGACAATATGACTCTCGGGTATTCTAACATTGTCAAAAACGATTTCCCCCTGAGGGTCATCCCTCAGCCCATGCTTATCTACTAATACTCCTTTGATTACACCAGGCAGATCAAGGGGGACCAGCGCCATCCCGCCTTCCGCCATGCTGAAATCCTTCTCAGCAAACACCACATGAACTAAAGCATGAGTAGCAACTGGGGCGGAAGATACCCACTGCGATTTCGACCCATTGATAAGCCACCCATCTCCATCTTTAACCGCACTAACCTGCCCTTTGCCAAACTCCGTGGGGGCAGGGTAGCTGGGAGCAAGAAGCCAGTCTGAGCCATGCTCTGGCTCGGTCACAGCCCAGCAACCATGATATTTGCCTTCCTCATCCTTCATCCAGGGAATGAGAATCTCCTCTATAGCTTCAGGAGAGCCGACCATGGAAATTACAGTCGGTGGAAGGCAATCCACACCTATCGCTGTAGCTAACCCCACGCTCCCCCATCCTAGTTCCTCATAAAGTATACTTAATTGATCAGGATTGAACTCTAGCCCTCCATACTTACGAGGTACCCACACCTTATGAAAACCCAACTCTTTCATTTGCCTGAACACATCCCAGTATAACGAACCCTTCTCCGCTACCTTGGGTGCTTCCATTCTGTCAAGCTTCATTGAAGCAGGTTTTATCACCTCCTCGGCAAATTTATGCACCTGCTCCTTCAGCATGGTGTTTTCTTCCCCAATATCCTCGAGCTCTGTGTAGCCCATCTTCACCTCCACGAATAGCGTTTCCCGACAGTATAATGGGCATGCCAACGCCCTGTCAAAGCAAAGATTGATCTTATCCCACGGGAAAGGCCTTCTCGGCGAAGCGGAGAACGTTCAGGACAAAGCTCCTCCCTTTGCCTTTGAGCAACCTCTGCTGGACAGGCTTTATGCCTGCCCTCTGCAGTGCTTCACCGAATTCCAGGGGCACATATTTCGAGCGGCAGGGCTTGCCCCGGCAGAGCCAGATAGTTCTCTTCTTGGGCTGAAGAATGAAGGAATAAACGGTCTCACCTTCGGCCATGGCGTCCAATGCCTTTTTCAATCGAAACCGACGCAAATACCAGCCGTGATTCCACACATGGCAGCAGATAGTGGAATCGTCGACAATTCCTGTTCGGGGAATTTTGAAATCAGGCAGCAGGCTGTAGTTCTTCCCATGGTCGGAGGCGAAGTGTACCATAGTTTCCAAATCAAATTTACCGGCATATTCCCTGGCCAGTTCCCAGGCACGCCCCAAGCGGGCGTAGCTGCCTGCTATCGCGTTCTGCCCCATTGGCTCGACACCACCTGAGAGCTTTCTGTCCAGGTGCTGGTGGTGGTTCGTCTCCACCATAACGCCGCTTTCATCAACGGGTCTAACAGCAATATGGTTCTTGCTATATTCTATGGTAACAGCGTTGCCTTGCTCATCTGCCCACATTGAGTTCAAATTGGCAAATATCGCTGCGCTATAGCCAGGGAGAACAAGCCGGGTGCTTTCACTGTAAAGTTTAGATACTTCATCCACTGTGGAAGAGGAAGAAAGCGCCCTCTGAATTATCTCAAGAATGGTCGCCCCCTTCCCATCGCCATCCTTCATGCCTACAGCATTCCCTACAAAGCACAAGCCCTTCTCGTTCATCATACCGATGTGCAGCCAGCCAGGAATGCCCCAGGCTACATAGTTATACCCTCCTGAATTGGCGACGAAAAAGCGGAATCTATCGAAGATAAGCTTGGCAGGGCGGAGAATATCGAAGTTCCATAAAAGATATATTTCGCCGTCTTTAGTCGCCGGCGGGACAGCAACGAGCGTAGTGCAGCCCATAT
>CAYVCJ010000099.1:0-3148 GCA_964450165.1 uncultured Dehalococcoidales bacterium | reverse complement strand
TACTGACTGTTTTCATTTTTGCTCTGTCATTTTGCATTTTGATTTTTGCCTTTTGACTTTCTTTGAGGTGTCATCATCTATCTGAACTACATCAAATAGGCTTGAATTGTCCGGTGAGCGGTGGTTGTGGGGTGGAGGTCTCTGGGTGTCCCCACAGCGCTGGCGAATTTGGGTCATGCTCCTTATAGCGGCGTTGGGCGATTTCGTTGCTCCTGGTGGAGTAACAGTAGGGGCATCCCAGTATGCAGGTATCATTTATGCCGATATCCTTGCTTACCGAGCAGCGGCAGTGTTTGCGCTGATAAGGGTCCTTGGGATAGTTATCCGGTAATCCCCAGAGTTTATGGAGCAGACTTCCGTCGATACATCTTCCCGGCGGCATGCCGAACTCGGTGAAGTCGCGTTCTGAAGCACAGGTGAAGCTCTCCATATTGTGCTGTTCAGCGATAGAGGCGAGGTCCGTAATAAGATAAGCAGTATGCTGAGAGGAGAGCGCTTCTCTATCGAAGGAAAACCCACTTTGTTCCAACTGGGATAGCCTGCGCTCAGTCTTCTTATAGAAATGGACTATGCTTACCACGACACGTTGGGTGGCTCCTTGTAACCTCCTGGCGATAGAGGCGAATTCTTCACGGTGAAAATCAGCGTTGGTCATGTTGGACAAGATAATTGGGTCGTACCTCCAGATGACCCTTTGCGGTCCGACATGTTCACTTAACTTCAGGAAGGTAGAAATCCGTTTATCAAGGCCGGGGATATGTGGCTCAAGGGCTCTGGGATAGTCGTTGAGGGTGAACTGGAAATAGTAGCGGAATCCTGATTTATCAAGTTCGTCTAAATGCGCCAGCATCGGGGCGGGATTTTTTGACCAGAAGACGATAGCATCCACATCCTCCGGTTTGAGGGATACACGGGATACTTGCCGGGGATTCATGGGGTTGGGCACCAGACACCAACCAGCACGGATTCGGTTCATGAACCATTGACTGTAGAGTGCCGGGATATCCGTTCTGCGGCTGGCAGAGATAATCATGGTGGTTTTATTATATAACCCCTTTCTTTGAGTATAACAGAGAGATTGCTTTGCTGTTGGTAGCTATCAGCCTTCAGCCAACTGCCAACTCATTTTGCGGCGGTGCTTTTGTGGTGAAAAGCTGTTAGAATTATAAATTTAAGGAGGCATTGAATGGGAGATGTTCTTGATGAAGCTACAGCGATTCTCAAGTGCAGGGAATGTCCGTGGTATAAGAATTGTGTAACTCCGCTACAGGTTAGTCCTGAGGATATTGCTCAATTCAGGTTGATGTTGCAGCAGGGGAATCTTCCCGAACAGGCTAAAAGCGAAATGGAGAATATCCTGGAGCAGATAGCTTCTATGAGCCAGGACATGATTTTGCAAAGTTGCCCTGTCTTTGCGCAGCGGCTTAAAGAAGGTCCTCAACTTGCTCGACAAATGAAGGAGATGATGCAGAACTGGGGAAAGGAGGAATGAGCGAGCAACTAGGCAAGATAGAGAAGCCGCTGGCAGAGCAGTTTAAGGGGAGTAAGAAGCTTTATCTCGTCCCGTTGATATTTTCTAGTGAAGATGCTCCTGCAGAATACAAGGAGCGATGCCAGCGCTACTGGCAGCAAGTGACAGAGCAGCTAGCCAATCTGGAAGAAAAAATCGGTAAGGTCAATCGGGTTTATCACGAGTCAATCTCGCTGTCCGGTGAGGATGGTATGAAGCTGGTGGAAAAGATAAACCAAAGCTGCTATCAAATTGCTAAAAGCAAGTGTGATAATGAGGCTACCTTCGAGGCAATTGAGGATGGGGAATTGCTCGAGGAGGTTATAGATTGGGAGAGGTGCCTTTTGATTGGCTTTGCAAGCGTGAAGGTGGCAGGCAAAGTTTCGGAATTTTACACCGAGACTTCGAAGAAGCGGTATGAATTCATGGCTAATAGAATAACTGAAACGCTCAAGGATAACGAAGCGGGGCTTTTATTCATTAGAGAAGGACACAGGTTACAATTTCCCAAGGGCATCGAGGTATTCAGCGTTTCTCCGCCGGGTCTGGATGAAATTCACCGCTGGCTTCGCGACGAGGCTAGCAAGAAAGAGGAACTCAAGAAAGAAGAACTCAAAGAAGAGGAAGGCAAGGAAGAAGAAGGCAAAAAAGAAACTGAAGAAAAGGAACTGAAAGAGAAAGAGAAAGGGAAAAAGAAAGAGGAGAAACCCAGGAAAACCAAAGAGAAGAAATGAATGCCAGAACAAGGATGCCAGTGGTTGCCGGGACATTTTATGCCGGCACATCTCAGGAGCTTAAAGAGCAAATCGAGGGATGTTATCGGCATGAGCTTGGTCCAGGATTTGTGCCTCAGGTCAATGATAAAGGTCCGAGAGAGATTGTAGCTCTGGTTGTTCCTCACGCTGGATATACTTACTCGGGTCCAGTGGCTGCCCATGCCTATAAAGAGCTTGCCAATGATGGTATTTTCGATACAGCGGTGATACTTGGCCCTAACCATACTGGCTATGGTGCTGAGGTTTCAGTGTGGACAAAAGGAGACTGGGAGACACCTCTAGGGCAGGTGAAGATAAATGAGGGATTTGCTGATAACCTTGTGGGTGGAGTAATTGAAGCAGACGAGGCAGCTCATCTGTATGAGCATAGCATAGAAGTCCAGGTGCCCTGGCTACAGCATCTCTATGGAGAAGTTAACATTGTGCCGATAACCATGCTTGCTCAGGATATTGAGACCGCCAGGAGGGTTGGCAAGGCTGTTTCTGGAGTTGGTGGTAACATCGTAATCATCGCCAGCAGCGATTTTACCCACTACGAGCCTCATTCCACAGCCTCAGAGAAAGACAGGTCCATGATAGAGGCGATAACTAATCTGGATGAGGAACAATTATATCAGCGGTGTGAGTCGCTTAACTGTACTATGTGTGGCTATGGTGCTGTGGCGGCAGCGATTGTGGCTGCTAAGGAGATGAAAGCGAAACAGGCGACTTTGCTGAAATATGCCACCAGTGGGGATACCAGCGGGGATTTCTCCAGGGTGGTGGGCTATGGCTCCATCGTCATAAGACGGTAAAGCTGTTGGTTACTTGGAGCTTATTATCTCTCCTTTGATATCTTCTCCAACGGTGAGGATACCAAAGG
>CAYVCJ010000098.1:0-3206 GCA_964450165.1 uncultured Dehalococcoidales bacterium | reverse complement strand
CACCTTGGCAATGGCTTCCTTAAGCGAGTTCTTTTGCTCCTTGCTGGTCTGGTATCTGATCTTGACCAATCTGGCAATGGTATTGGCTGCCTTGAGATGGAGGTCGATTCTCTGTGGCTGATCCTTCGCTAATTCCTTGAGTTTAAGCCTGAGTAAAGCGATCTCGTCGTCAACGCCTTGTATCTGGTAGGCTTCGTCAAGTTCTAGCTTCTCTGCTTCCTGTAACGCTTTGGAGTAAAACCCACGGTGGTCACCCTTGCAGGCGTCTTTTCCTGTTCCTTGTGGCATGACAGTTTCGTAATTTTCTGAGGTTTGCTGAATCCTTGGTTTTCTCCTGTGTTGCCTTTATCAAGCCATAGACAAGGACGTGAGCAGCCAGATTGTAATCCTGTTTGTCTAACGCTATTCTTAGTAGCTTCACTGGCGGCTATTTTAGCACTTGTGTTCTAGGAAAGCAACAGGATTTTGGCGGCTTTTATTACGCTAGCCTGTCCTGCCGAATTCCCTTTCCAATTGATATGAGGTTAGCTGAATCATGGTTGGTCTGCCATGAGGGCACGTGCGTGGTTGATTTGCTTGCTCCAGCTGTCTTATCAATTCCCGCATTTCATCATTGCTTAGCTGCTGTCCGGCTCTGATAGCGCTATGGCAAGCGAGTGATTGGGCTATTTTCTCCTCCCATGAGGTTACTTCTTCTTTGCTGTCAAGATTGCTGAATAGTGTGCTCATTACCTCGTCGAGGTTTGCTCCGGTGGCTAATGCCGGTATGGTTCGTATTAAATAGCTCCTGTCACCGAATGGCTCAATGTCAAAGCCAAATTGAGCCAGCATATCTTTATTGGTTTTCAGGATTTCTTCCTCTCTGGGATCAACGTCCATGGTTATTGGCTCAAGCAAGCCTTGAACCTCGACTTCCTGTGTTGCCCATTGGGCCAATATCCTTTCATAAAGTATCCGCTCATGTGCTGCATGCTGGTCAATAAGGTAAAGCCCTTCGGGACCTTCAGCAGCGATATATGTGTTGCTTAGTTGTCCAATGACATGCAAAATAGGTAGGCTGAGAGTGGGTAACGGGGTAGCGAAAGTTGGCTCTTTATCGCTCACCATTGACAGGCTGTGTTGCTGATACGAACCGGTCATCGCAGGCATGGCTATCGGCTTTGCCATGGATGCTTTGCCCAGCGCTTCCCCTACTGCCTTTTCCACGGTAGCGAAGACAACTTGTTCATGGTGGAACTTAACCTGGGCTTTGGTGGGATGGACGTTGACGTCGATCTCCCTGCCGGGCAATGATAGATTGAGTATTACTAAGGGATGCCTGCCTTCCATCAGTAAGCCGTGATAGGCTTGCTCGGCTGCCTTGGTTAATAATGGACTGCGTATCCAGCGGCGGTTTACGAAGAAGCTGACATAGCTACGATTGGTTCGGTTCAGTGACGGCGAACTAACCAGTCCGTTAACTCTGGCAAAAGCGTTCTCTTCCTCCACCTGTAACATCCTCTGAGCTACCTCTAAGCTATATATTTGGCTGACCACGTTCCGTAAATTTCCATCGCCCTGGGTGAATAAGTTATTTCGTTTGTCGGTAACCAGGCTGAACCTGACTTCAGGGAAGGCGAGGGCATATTCGTTCAGTAAATAGGAGATGTGGCTATTTTCCGTAGCTGCTGATTTGAGGAACTTGAGGCGTGCTGGGAGATAATGAAACAGTCGGCGTATCACTATAGTTGTTCCTTGCTGTCTGGCGCGACTTTCCCTGGCAGCTATCTCTCCCTTTCTCAAACATATGTAGCTACCGATTGCCTCTGAAGGTGCTCTGGTGAGGATTTCCACTTCAGCTACAGCAGCTATGCTGGGTAACGCTTCACCGCGAAAGCCAAGGCTGGAGATATCTTCCAGGTCAACCAGGTCAGCGATCTTGCTGGTAGCGTATCTATGAAAGGCGAGCTCTACCTCCGAGGCGGGAATGCCAGTTCCGTTATCGGTTACCTTGATTAACTCTATTCCACCGCCGTGCGCTTCAACATTAATCTCACTGGCTTGAGCATCCAGCGAGTTCTCCACCAGTTCCTTGACTACCGAAGCCGGTCTCTCAATTACTTCACCAGCAGCTATCTTTGAGACGACCTGGGGAGTCAGAACTTTGATCGGCATTATCTAAACTTTACACGTTTTCGTGTATTCTGTCAATAGTCTGGCTCGATTTTTCTTAAAGGAGCGAGGCTGAACAAAAGCTTCTTGACTCCCACTCGTTGAAAGGATACGGTTATTTCCTGGTCGCCTCTAATTGGGAAGCAATCTACCACGATTCCACTGCCAAACTTATCGTGATAAACCTGGTCACCGACGATTAACTCCGTTGGTTTTTCTCGGCTAAGCGGGGGTGGGGCGGTTTCCCTCTCCCACAATCCTTTGGTGGTCATCAGTTGCGGTGGGATGTCCTCCAGGAAGCGTGAAGGCGGGTTTACCAGACCACTGCCAAACAGGCTGCGACGATAGCTGCGAAGAAGATAGACATGCTTCTTAGCTCTGGTTATCCCAACATAACATAGACGACGCTCCTCCTCCATCTCGCCAGGGTCATCAAAGGATTTTCGGTGTGGTAAGATGCCTTCCTCCATGCCGGCGATGAACACCACCGGGAATTCCAGCCCCTTGGCCTGGTGCAGGGTGATTAATGTCACCGCATCAATGGTTCCATCCAGTTCATCTGTATCTGACACCAGGCTCACTTTCTCCAGGAAGGCATCCAGAGCCTCCTCAGGGGAGGGTCCGTCATAGTCTGAGGCAACGTTCCTCAACTCCATGATATTCTCCCACCGTTCCTCTCCATGTTCCTTATTCAGGATGTGTTCCCGGTATCCGGTGCTCTCCAATATCTCATCCAATAGTTCACCGGGATTTAGTTCGCGACTTTTGGTGATAAGCTCGTCGATAACGGTCGAGAGTCTGGTAACTGCGGGAAGGATACGTGGTGGAAAAACTTTCTCATCTACCATGTGTTTTAGGGCATGGTAGAGGGAGATGTCATCACTTCTTGCCTTGGCCTGGAGGTGAGCTACCGTGACCTGCCCGATGCCTCGCCCGGGAACATTTATGACACGCATCAGGCTTAAATTGTCATTGGGATTACGGATAACCCTGAGGTAAGCTAAGGCATCCCTGATTTCCTGCCGTTGATAGAAGCGTGTGCCCCCGATGAGTCT
>CAYVCJ010000097.1:0-3467 GCA_964450165.1 uncultured Dehalococcoidales bacterium | reverse complement strand
TGCATCATGCCTGCTCCTTTAGCTACCCCGCCGATGGTAAATTTACCTTCCTTTGCCTCGACTTGTATCGCTATCTCCTTGGGCGTGGTATCCGTGGTCATCATTGCTCTGGCCAGTTCATGACCGCCATCCTGGTGGAGCTCTATTTTCTCTATCCCGTTTCTGACCTGGTTCATGGGCAGTGGTTTTCCAATCACCCCCGTGCTGGCTACAAGCACTTCCTGCGAAGGTATGCTCACTTTTGTTGCTGTCAGGCTTGCCATTTCTGAGGCATCTGTCATGCCTTGCTCTCCAAGACAGGCGTTGGCACAACCTGAATTCACCACAATTGCCCTTGCTTTTCTTTGTGTTAGGTGTCTTTGGGATAAGATGATCGGGGCTGATTTAACCAGGTTGGTGGTGAAAACACCAGTGGCGACACAAGGCATCTTGGAATAGAGGATAGCTAAGTCCAGTTCGTCCGTATCCTTTATTCCGGCGTGGACTGCACCAGCGACAAATCCTGGCACCGAAGTAACTGTGCCGTCAGGAATTAATGAAAAATCCATTGATATATTTCTTGTCTGACGATATTAACATCCAGGTTATCGAAAATACAATTTGTTTTTTTACTTATTGCATTATCACCATGAGTTTGCTAAAATCATACAAGCCTTTAAATCAGCCCGGAGAGGCTGGTAAGGAGAGATTTGATAACGCAAAGGTTGGTAAAATCTGCAGCCTCTTGCCAGTTATGTGGCAGGAGGCTTTTTTAATGCCCCGTAAGCTCCTCATGACCTCGGAGGACGTGGGGCGTGCCTTGGTTCGTATTGCCCACGAGATTGTAGAAAGGAACAAGGGTGCTGGAAGCATTGTACTCGTGGGTATGTGGACCCGAGGAGTGCCTTTAGCACACCGATTAGCCAATACAATTCAGAGCTTTGAAGATATCCATGTTCCTGTAGGTGTTCTGGACATCAACTCTTATCGTGATGACGTTTCTCCTGTGGAATCAAAACCGGCTAAGCATACCGAGGTTCCCGTTGATGTAACTGATAAACAAGTGGTCCTGGTGGATGACGTCCTTTATACAGGGAGAAGCATTCGGGCAGCTATGGATGCTCTCATCGATTTAGGTCGCCCTAGCTCCATGCAGCTGGCCGTTCTTATTGACCGTGGTCACCGTGAGCTTCCTATTCGAGCTGACTATGTCGGTAAGAATATACCAACCTCGCGGAGTGAGAAGGTAGAGGTGTATGTTAAAGAAGTAGATGGTGAAGACGGGGTAGCTATAGCAGGTTCAACGAGTAATGAGTAGTGTTGATAAAGGATAGAACTGACCTGGAAAGTAAATACACAGGGAGTGGCTAGATGAGCTTAGCAGGCAGCAGTTTGGTAACCATAGACGATTTATCCAACGGGGAAATCGAGGCACTGTTTTCCGTGGCAGACGAAATGGCTGATTCATTAAATGACCAATCCGGGGTATGCCAGGGGAAAATTATGGCAAGTCTGTTTTTTGAGCCGAGCACCAGGACACGGCTATCTTTCGAGGCTGCGATGCTCAGACTCGGGGGGAGAATTATAACTGCGGTTGAGGTAGGTGCAACCTCTCTAGCCAAAGGCGAAAGCCTTGCTGATATGGCAAGGGTAGTCGGGAGCTATGCCGATATAATTGTCATCAGGCATCCCTGGGAAGGAGCGGCCAAGGTAGTTGCTGACTACGCTGGCATCCCGGTAATAAATGCCGGTGATGGAGGGCACGAACATCCAACCCAGGCCTTGTGCGACCTTTACACCATTAAGAAGGAGAGAGGAAACATTGAGGGTTTGAAAATCGCTTTGTTTGGGGACCTGAGATACGGGCGAGCGGTGCATTCCCTGACCTATGCCCTGGCCAGGTTCGGCGCAGTTATCCTTTTTCCGCCCAGTCCCGGACTGGAGATGCCGGAGCACGTTCTAAGGAAATTGACTACAGAATATAAAGGTAAGCTGATAAGGCTTGAGGCTCCGAACCAGCAAGTTAAAGAAGGATTCTTCCCCCTGGATGCCATGTACGTAACTCCGAGTAGCTCACATCAACTTGCAATGTTGCCTGACATTAGTATTCAAATCGAGCTGAAGAAAACTGGGATTGATACCCTTTATGTGATGAGGCTTCAGAAGGAAAGGCATGCCTCTACAGAGGAGGGACAAGAGTTGAAAAAGAACTACCCGGTGGTAGATAAGAAGCTCCTCAAGGGAAAGGAGTTTAAAGGGACGATTGTTATGCACCCACTGCCCCGCGTTGATGAATTGGCCTATGAGTTGGATGCTGACCCCAGGAGCATGTATTTCAAGCAGGCTGCTCGTGGGGTGCCTATCAGAATGGCGCTCATAGCCCTCTTGCTGGGAACTAAGGAAATCGCAATTTCTAAAGAAGCTGATTCTTTCGTTCAGAAGGTGGATTATCCCATTTATGACCGAGATTCCGGGGTCAGGTGTCTTAATTCAAACTGTGTCTCAAACCAGGAAACAGAAACGAGGTATATAAAGCCTGAGTTCAAGATAGTAAACTTAGAGCCTTTAACACTGAGGTGTCTCTACTGCGAACGCGAGGTTCATCCTCAATATATCGCCAGTTCAGAGTGGCATCAAGGAATGTTGGAGACCAAGAAATACCATAGCGCTGACAGCCATTGGATTCGAAAGATTAAGCCTGAAAATTTGATTATTTTTGATTCAGAGAGTGAGGCTGGAGCTTATGGTTTCAAGCCTAGCAGCTATATCACCGTACATCGCAGGGGACGTTAGCTATGGAATACGAAATTCTGACTACTGGAGAGTGTGGTAGAAATGATGGGTAATAAATCTGTCTCCTTAGTCATACGCGGTGGACACATAATTGACCCTGGTCAGGATATAAACCAAATTGCTGATTTGGTTGTTGATGAGGGCAAAATTAGACAATTTGGGAAGGGAATACCAATTGTCATTGCAAGCCAAAGCCCTGAGCGTAGCGAAGGGGCAGCGAAGCGATCTCTAGTAATCGATGCTACCGGGATGGTCGTTTGTCCGGGCTTTGTAGACCTTCATTGCCATCTTCGGGAGCCGGGATTTGAGGACAAGGAAACAATCGCTACAGGCACAAGGGCAGCCGCAGCAGGTGGCTTTGTTGGCATCTGTTGCATGGCAAACACAAGTCCTCCTATTGATAAGCCAGCTATGGTGGATTGGGTGAAACAAAAAGCTGCTGAAGAGGGCGTTGTTCATGTCTTTCCCATAGGGTGTGTCACTAAAGGGAGAAGTGGAAAAGAAGTCTGCGATATGGCTGAGCTGGCTGAAGCTGGCGTAGTTGCTTTCAGCGATGATGGTGATGCGGTGGTTAGTTCACAGGTTATGCGTCGTGCTCTTGAGTATAGCTGTACCGTTGGCTTGCCCATCATTGACCATTGTGAGGATAGGCGGCTGAGTAACGATGGTGTTGTAAATGAAGGCTGGGTGTCTGC
>CAYVCJ010000096.1:2281-3477 GCA_964450165.1 uncultured Dehalococcoidales bacterium | reverse complement strand
TTTTTAGATTATTCTGGTTTTGCCAGTTTCTATTTTAAATTTGCAGCCGCACTTCTTGCACCACCAGCATTTAATCCCTACTTTAGTCCCTCTAGCCGGCTCAGTGTATAAGACATTCATACTGCCGCATTGTGGGCATTGTGGTTGTTTATAAGTCATTATTTACTTCCTATTGCTCATCATCATTTTACCTGTGCTCAGGCAAAGGTGGAGTTTGTGTAGTTGGCGTAATTATAGCAGAATCGGTTTGATTCACACTGCTAGCTATCTCATTATTTGATGCCTTGCTATCTCCCGGCATGAGCAAACCTACTACCACAACAACTAGAGCTAAGAGAACGAGTAATCCCTTCAGCATCACCTTCAATCATACCCCTGGGTAGCTTCGCAGGGTTACCAGTCCCTCTCCGCTATCCTCCAGGCTGTATCATACGTCTTCCGGGTTCTTTGGATAGGCCATGCTTATGAAGTCTTTATTTACGTTTAAGAAGGAGGTCTCATAGAGTAGTTCATCTTCCGACAGGGAGTAGACTTTGCTATTGGTAACAGGTATAAAATCATGCCTTGTCTGGAACCTTGGCTCAGCGTTCATAAAATCCGTGAATCTTTCGCCTTCCAGGATATAAATCTCCCCTTCTATCTTATGTTGTTGCGTGTAGAGCACAGCCTCTATCTTGGCCTTCTCCACCTTCAAGCCCATATCTGACCTCCTTTATCTTTTTGAATTTGGTCTCTGCTTCCCGGCTAGCAAGGTTGCGGTCGGGATGATACTTCCGGACAAGACGCCTAAATGCCTTTCTTAACTCCTCTTGAGTAGCATTCCTGCTTATCTCAAGGATTCCATAGTATTTGTATTGCCTTTGGAAGCGCTTCTCCGAATCCGCCATTTCTGTTCACTCTTCATTCTGAATCCTCAACAAAAGCAATATTGCCACAGCCACAAATTTGGCAACTGATAGGTAACAAATATCCGCATTCAAAACACCTGATGAATCTTGAATGCATCTCGTCCAGGATTAAGCCTGCGAGTATCGCTATTAGTCCGACTAAAACAGCCAACCTTCTCATCATTGCTTTCAGTTATACCCCAACTCCCAAGCTTATGTAGTTGTGGGAAAGTGTCTACCAATCTTGTATTGGCTATTCGTGTGCGTCTGCCTTGCGTATATTATGTCTTACTTCGTACTCTGTCAACA
>CAYVCJ010000096.1:0-2181 GCA_964450165.1 uncultured Dehalococcoidales bacterium | reverse complement strand
GTGAACGCCATGAAGCGATGCTTGTATGATTACATTTTGTTCGGCGTGAATTCCCCGGCATATTTCCTGTCTGGTTCCGGATTTGATATTCAGCTCATCCCTGAGGCAGCCAAGTTCAAGGCAATCTTTGACCCCGGAGGGAGCGCCGTTATACCCGGTGGCTAATATATGCTTGTCCCTCACTGCCACAGCGCCGACATGGTGTCGCCGACAGGTTGACCGTTCTGCTACCACAGTAGCTATCTTGAGAAAATATTCATCGATGTCCGGCCTGGTTACTTTTTTCATTTCAAAGCGGATAGAACTCGTTCCGTCTCCCTTTCCAGCTCCTTCAAGGAAGCTTCGTTTACTATGGCAAAGTCAGCCATGGCGATTGGTCCACCCTTGTTGATATTCTCTATCTCTGCTTTATCTCGATTGGCTGCTTCCTCAACTGTCAAAGGTCGTTTTGCCCTGTTTCTAAGTCTCGCATGCCTGGTAGTCTGCGACGACCAGACAGCAACTGTACTGAGCCTTTCGCCATAGCGGTCCTTCAATAAAGTATACTCTTCCCACGAGTAAAGTCCGTCCACCACGACGTTTGACGATTTCAGCGAGGCGTCAATCCTGGGCAGGTTCAATTTGGCATATGCCGACATCCCGTGTTCTTTTCTCAATTCCTCCCTGATGTGGCGCTCGTTTTCCTCGTTCAGTTCAAGTCCTCTATTCTTGATTTCTTCTTCCGTGATATCTCCAAACCTTACTTTGTTAAAGCCGCTCTTCTCAAATACTCTGGCTACTTCTGATTTGCCCGCGCCTACCATGCCAACAATTGCTACCACTTTCATTTCTCGTCCGTTAATAGATGGATAGCAGGTTTTCCTTTATTAGCAGCATTTGTGTGACTATTATAGTGAAAAATCACAGGCTTTGGCAAAGGTTCCTCCGGCAAATCAATGATTGAA
Organism: uncultured Dehalococcoidales bacterium; assembly: GCA_964450165.1. Classification (GTDB taxonomy): domain Bacteria; phylum Chloroflexota; class Dehalococcoidia; order GIF9; family AB-539-J10; genus CG2-30-46-19. The sequence continues at coordinate 1,237 of CAYVCJ010000096.1, read as the reverse complement.
CCGATATGCCCGGCAATATTCGGCCACTCGGACTACACGGAATGCTGCCAGGGTGAACTTGAAGGTCTCGTGTTATAATGGTTGAAGGGAGAGTAATAACTCTTAACCTGCGTAAGAATAAGAAAATCAATGCCCCCTGAGATTACAGGAGCCGCTTTGGTAATTCCGGGTTTCGCTATTTGTATTTTGGCACTGAGAGCCCGGGGAACTTCCTGGCAGGGAAAAGTTTTTGGCACAGACTTTAGAGCAGGCAGCGGGGAAGACCTCGCCATAAGCAGGCGAGTTTCTCATCCTGGGGCAGCCTTTATGCGCAGCTTGTAAGGAGGTGAGTTATGGACAGGGAAAGGTCAAGGAATATTCTCAAATTAGTAATAAGCATTGTAGCCTGCCAGTGTGCCGGTCTTATCGGTTCTATTTTCACTATGCCTGCTATTCCAACATGGTACGAGACCCTGGCAAAACCATCCTTCACTCCGCCAAACTGGTTATTTGCTCCAGCGTGGGTCACCCTATATGTCCTGATGGGAGTTGCAGTCTTTCTAGTCTGGCGCAAAGGATTGGGTATTGAAAATGTGAAAGCTGCACTAATCACATTCCTGGTTCAACTTGTTCTGAATGTCTTGTGGTCGGCGATCTTTTTTGGAGCTAAATCACCTGTTGGTGGCGCCGTTGTGATTGTATTACTCTGGATTGCAATATTATTCACCATCCTGAGGTTCTTCAAAATATCCACTGTAGCAGGAGGACTTCTTATTCCCTATATCCTTTGGGTGACCTTTGCAGCAGCTCTGAACATATCCATATTGGCACTAAATATCTAATCTAAGGCGCAATGCCGTCTGCCCAAAAAGCCTGGCTTGCCGGGAATCAGGCTACATATGCGCAGACACTACTTTTCTAACTGCTTTCTGCGAAACGGCGCTAAGGTCGGACATATCCCAGAATTTTGAGGCACAGTTCAGTTGGTATTACGCTGGCTATTTTCAGTTTCCCTATTTCTTCTTTTCCTTGGGCTTCTTGGTTTTTTTCACATTTTTTCTTCCCTTACTTCCCATCTCTTTCTCCTTTCCTTTTTAATACTTTCTGTAATATAGGTTCTAATTTTGCCATTTGTATTCTGCAAAGAGCAGATGACACGCTTTGAACTATGGTTCTTTATGAGCGATTCTTGAATGCTATTCTAACAAGGGATACTTAGTGGTGTAAAGGCGAGCTCCTCCTGGCATTGCGAGGCACA
>CAYVCJ010000095.1:0-3533 GCA_964450165.1 uncultured Dehalococcoidales bacterium | reverse complement strand
GGTGTTTATGCCAATAGAAGCCTGCTTGAAGGCAATCCTCATAGTGTTCTTGAAGGCTTATTAATTGCTGCTTACGCTATTGGTTCCCACGAAGGTTATATTTATGTGCGTAACGAGTACCCCTTAGCGGTAGAAAATGCCACAATAGCAATAAAGCAAGCAGAGGAATTAGGATTTTTAGGGAAGAACATTCTTGGCTCTGGTTTTGATTTCATTGTTCATATCAATAGAGGTGGCGGCGCTTTTGTTTGTGGTGAATCAACCGCCCTGATGGCGTCACTTGAGGGTAGGGTAGGGGAGCCAAGAGCCAAATATGTCCACACTGTGGAGAAAGGCTTATGGGATAAACCCAGCAACTTAAACAATGTAGAAACACTGGCAAATGTGCCCTTGATAATCAACAAAGGGGCTGATTGGTTTACAGCTATAGGCACTGAAGGAAGCAAAGGGACAAAGATTTTCTCACTGGTAGGCAAGGTGAACAACACTGGTTTGGTGGAAGTACCTATGGGGATGACATTACGAGAAGTCATTTATGATATTGGTGGTGGCATAAAGGAAGGAAAAAGGTTCAAGGGAGTGCAGACTGGAGGACCTTCAGGTGGTGTTATACCTGAGAGCATGCTTGACATGCCTGTAGATTTTGATGAATTGACCAAGGCTGGTTCAATGATGGGCTCAGGTGGCATGATTGTTATGGATGAAGATACCTGCATGGTGGACACTGCCAGGTATTTCCTCACCTTTCTGGAGGAAGAATCGTGTGGTAAATGTGTCCCATGTCGCGAAGGCATAAAGAGAATGCGGCAGATACTAGACGATATTACCGAAGGCAAAGGCGAGGAAAGTGATATTGAGCTCCTGGAACGCATCTCTGCCACCTTAAAAGATACCTCGTTGTGTGCCTTAGGTGCTACCGCTGCTAATCCTGTGTTAACTACGCTTCATTATTTCAGGGATGAGTATGAAGCTCATATCAAAGACAAGAGGTGTCCTGCTGGTGTCTGTAAAGCTTTGATTCGATATTACATAATAGACGAGAAATGTGTAGGTTGTCGGCTTTGTGAAAAAGCTTGTCCTGTAGAGGCAATAACCTTTATGGGTAAAAAGAAACCAGTGATTCTGGACCAGAGCAAGTGCATCAAGTGCGGTATTTGCAAGGATGTTTGTAAGCTAGAAGCTGTAGGCGTGAAGTAAGAATGGTAACCATAGATATTGACGGTCAAAAACTGGAAGCAAAAGAAGAGCAAACGATACTCGAGGTAGCCAGGGATAACGGAATCTATATTCCTACTCTTTGTTATCATGAAAACCTGGTTCCTTATGGGGCTTGCCGCCTATGTTCCGTAGAAATCTCTAAGGGAGGTCGTTCGCGAATAGTCGCCTCTTGCCTTTATCCTGTGGAAGAAGGACTTGAGGTTAAGACTAACTCACCGCGCGTTGTAAGTAATCGCAAGATGATAATGGAGTTGCTCCTGGCCCGATGCTCCCAAAATGAGGTGATAAAGAGATTAGCTTCAGAGATGGGCGTTGAGCAGCCACCATTTAGACCGGAATATTGGGAAGATGAGGATTGCATCCTTTGTGGCCTGTGTGTCAGGACTTGCGAGGAGATTGTGGGGAGAAGTGCTATTAGTCTGGTTAATCGGGGGGTAAACAGGGAAGTGGCCCCACCGTTCCTCGAACCCTCTGCAGATTGTATTGGATGTGGCGCTTGTGCCTATATTTGTCCCACTGGAGCGATAAAGATGGATGACAAGGATGGCACTCGAGAGGTGTATGCCCGCAATTGGAAGAAGGAATTTAAGTTGAAGAAATGCAAAGTGTGCGGCAATTACTGGGCTCCTGAAGAACAGTTGGAGTATATCAGGAAAAAGTTGAATCTACCTGCAGACTTCTTTGATGTCTGTCCTAACTGCAAATAAGCTATTCTGGTTTTACCAGAACTGCTAAAATATAATTCCTGTTGGCGGGGTGTGGCGCAGCGGCTAGCGCGCATGGTTTGGGACCATGAGGTCGGAGGTTCAAATCCTCTCACCCCGACTTTACATAACATAAGGAGGTTTAAAAAATGGAGGAAGTTGTACTAGTTGATTACCTGAGGACACCATTTTCACGATCAAGGCCTGCAGAACCAGAGAGGGATGTGTTTAATAGCGAGCACATGGCTGACCTGGCTGGAAGGCTGGTAAAGAAAATAATCGAGAGAACGAAGATTCGGCCTGAGGAAATTGGCGATGTGCTCACTGGATGCACCATGGAGATGGGAGAACAGTTTCTCTTTGGTGGCAGGGTAGTGCCCATATTGGCTGACTTACCAATGAACGTCCCAGCACAAGGGATAGACCGTGTTTGCTGCTCTGGAATGTCTGCCATTCACACCGGAGCAATGGAGATCATGTTGGGATACTCCGACATTGTTTTTGCCTGTGGTATGGAGCACATGACTCATCTCTCGATGGACCCCACCACAAATCCACACGTAGGTTTTAGTCCAACATTAATGGAGCCACATTACTCAACAAAGTACGACCTCCCCACAGCGATAAACATGGGGCTTACCGCAGAGAAGCTGTTCCAAGAGTGCAAGGATGAAATAGGAATAACTAAAGAAGACATGGATAAATGGGCTGTTAGAAGCCATAATCTGGCTGAGAAGGCTCTGGATGAAGGGTACTTCAAAGATGAGCTAATGCCTGTGGAGGTAACCCTTGCCGATGGCAGTAGGAAACTTATAGATGCAGACCAATCCATAAGGAAGGGAGCAAACCTCGAAGCTACCGCATCTCTAAATCCATCCTTTAGGCCAGATGGAGCTATCACACCAGGGAATTCTTCGCCGTTGAATGCTGGAGCAGTGGCAGTGCTTTTGATGTCGAGAAAGAAGGCAAAGGAATACGGGCTTAAGCCCATGACCAAAATTGTGTCTATGGGCTGGGCTGGAGTTGACCCCAGCCTCATGGGCAAGGGTCCTGTCCCAGCTAGTCAGAAAGCGTTGAAGATGGCTGGAATGGAGGTGAAGGATATCGATTACTGGGAGATTAATGAGGCTTTCACCGTGGTGACACTGTATGCCATAAAGAAATTGGGTATCGACCCAGATAAAGTGAACATAAAGGGCGGTGCCACTGCAATAGGACATCCGTTAGCTGCTTCAGGCCCAAGGCTTACCGGCACTATGGCACGTATCTTGAAGGAGAAAAATGCCAGGTATGGATGTGCCACTCTTTGTGGAGGTGGTGGACAGGGAGCAACAACAATAATCGAGCGAGAAGAGTAACCAAGGTTAAAGACCTAATTACTGGGCGATGATTTCGCGATGGAAATCGCCTTCGCCAAAGGCAAGCTCCATTGCCTTTCGCTCTGCGGAAATAGAGCCCCGCGTCGTAGTCAAGAAATAGCAGCAAAATTTACTTCAACAAGCAAGCGTTAGCAATGCGATATAATATAGTAATCGCTGAGTTATTAAAGCCTGAATGAGGTGCATAAGGTGAAACAAAGTTACTTCATTTTACTAACAATAGGGTTATTGA
>CAYVCJ010000094.1:0-3536 GCA_964450165.1 uncultured Dehalococcoidales bacterium | reverse complement strand
ACCACGCCGCCTACATGAACTGGCTCCAAAATGGCATAAGGGTTAAGACTTCCCGTCCTGCCCACATTTATACCGATGTCGATAAGACGCGTGGTGCCTTGAACAGCAGGAAACTTATAAGCGATCGCCCACCTGGGCTCACGGGCCACCGTGCCCAGCTCTCCCTGAAAGACAATGGAGTTAACCTTCACCACCATGCCATCAGCTCCATAAGGCCAGCTTTCTCGACCCTCCACCCATTTCTGATGATATTCCTCCGCCTCATCAATAGTGTGGCATAAAGCTATGTCGGGATTTACCTTGAATCCCAATGACTTGAGATATTGCATAATCTCCCAGTGCGTATCAGGCACTGCCTTCCCCTCCACAGGCCCCAGTCCGTAAACAAATATGTCCAGGGGGCGTTTAGCAGTGATGCTGGAATCAAGCTGCCTCACCGAACCAGCAGCGGCGTTTCTAGGATTGGCAAAAAGAGGAAGTCCTTCCCTTGCTCTCTCGTCATTAAGCTTCTTGAATCCTTCCCTGGGAATATAGACTTCGCCTCTAACTTCAAACCTTGGCGGTGCTTCTTCCCCTGGCACAGAGAGTGGAATGCTTCCTATAGTCCTCAAATTCTGAGTGATATTCTCCCCCCGGTAACCATCGCCCCGAGTTGCTCCGGTGACGAGCAGACCATCAATATAGGTTAATGCCACCGCCAGTCCGTCAATTTTAGGCTCGCAAACAAGGTCAAAATCGCTGCCACCCAAAAGGTTGCTTGCCCGCCTGTGCCAGGCAGCCAGATCTTCATAAGAAAAAGCGTTGGCCAGACTGAGTAACGGCTCAGGATGTTCTACGACACCAAATTCCTCGGCAGGAGGAGCACCAATCCTTTGAGTGGGCGAATCGGGGCTAATAAGTTCAGGATGCTCAGCCTCAAGCTGGCTGAGCTCCCGCATAAGCTCGTCATATTCTTCATCGCTGATCTCGGGACTATCAAGGACATAATAGCGGTGATTATGATAATTAATCAGCGAGCGCAGCTCTTCTATCCGCTGCTTCACTTCAGCCACACCTCCCGTGGCACAACCTGAGAATTACTAAGAAACAAGCCCTATGGCGCGAGCTATTCTTTCCCTTTGTAACTCGGTGTCGCCAAAGGCAATGCTTGCCGCTTTAGCCCTCCTGTAGTAAAGCCCGGGCTTGAACTCTCTATGAGTGCCATTGCCAGCATACAATCTTACCATCAATCTGCTAAACTCTTTATAATTCTGGTTTACATATGATTTAGCCATAGCAACTTCTTTGGCGCAGGGGAGACCCTCCGATTCCATCCATACTGCCTCGTAGACCAGATACTTACTGGTAGTCAGGCTGATGAACATATCAGCCATTATATGTTGAAGTGCCTGGAACCGGGCAAGAGGCTCATCATATTGAACTCTATCCTTTAAGTAATCCGTGGTCATAGGAACAATCCCATCCATAGCGCCAAGGGACTCGCTGGCCTTGGCAATGGCTGCTCTCTCCATAACTTTGTTTACAATAGGCCATCCTTTATCCAGCTCGCCTAGCATATTTTTCTTGGGCACAGCGACATCTTTGAAGCTTACCTCACACAGCTTTTCCATGCCTATGGTCGGTATTACTTCGCAATGAATTCCCGGACTCTTGGCATCCACTATGAACAGGGTAATGCCGTCTTCAGGTGAAGCACCTTCCCTGGTTCTGGCAACAACTATCATATAATCAGCGTTGATAGCTTGTTCTACAAAGAGCTTTGTGCCGTTAATTACAAAGTCGTCTCCTTTAGGTACTGCTTTGACAGCGACATCGGAGGCGTCATATATGCCATCAGCTTCAAGCAAAGCCAGGGTAAAAATCAATTCCCCATTGGCTATCTTCGGTAAGAACTCTTTTTTCTGCTCCTCACTTCCAGCATCAATAATAGGGTAAGCACCTTCAAGCACAGTGCAAAAGAAAGGTCCAGGAGCGATATTTCGTCCCATTTCCTCCAGAACTATCGACAAATCCTGAAAGGTCATTCCCATACCCTCATATTCTTCAGGAATAACCAAACCCATCCAGCCTAACTCAGCCATTCCTTTCCAGATTTCAGGATCATGCCCCGTATCCGATTCCTCTATTTCCCTCACTTTTATCTCGGGGTATTTCTCCACAAGGAAATCGGCTGTCGATTTCCTCAGCATTGTTTGTTCTTCTGTGAAAGTAGTATCCATATTCCCTCCTTATTTTGCTGCTTGAGCTGCAGCTACAGCCTTCTCTATAGACACCGGCGAAAGTGGCCTGGGCATTCCCAAACCATACCACGCAATGATGTTCTTTTGTATCTCATTGGTCCCCATGGAGATGGTCAGTACAAAAGCCGTCTGATACAGGCTCTCCCAGACACCGCTCTCACGTGCCCACCTGGAAGCGCTAACCTGACCATAGGTGCCTAATATATCAGTTCCGAGAGCACCCAGACGCTCAAATAAATCGCCTACGAACACCTTCATTGCTGATGATTCAAATAGCGCCGCCACCTGATTTCTATTTTGTTGATCCGCTATGTAATACGCCAGAGTACGAGATGCCTCGATTTCGGTAGCCATCTCAGCAAGCTTATTGCGAATAACTGGGTCTTGCGACAGAGGCTTGCCACCCACTTTTGTCTCATTGCAATACCCCACTAACATTTCCAGCATCCGCTGTACCGCTGAGACAGCCAGTACATTAGACCTTTCGAAATTAACCAGAGTCTGACTGACTGTCCACCCCTGATTTTCCTCTCCAATAATCTGGTCCGCAGGGACATGCACATCGTCAAAGAAGACCTCATTATACAAATGCGCTCTATTCAGATATTCAAGAGGATTTATACTGATCCCTGGTGTCTTCATGTCCATTAGTAAGAACGAAATGTTACGACGTTTACGACCCTGGGGGTCGGTTCTGAACAAGCCAAAAGCCCAGTCAGCATTATGAGCATTTGTGCTCCAGGTCTTCTGCCCATTTATCACATACTCATCGCCCTTCCTTATAGCAGTAGTGGTAAGAGCTGCCAAATCTGAGCCAGCGTTAGGCTCACTATACAGCTCACACCATAACGTATCGCCATTCCCAATCCCGGGTAGAAATCTATCTTTTACTTCCTTGTTTCCCATAGCGAGAAGCGTAGGGCCAAGCATTTCTATTCCAAAGATATCAACACCAGGCAGACCGTAATATCCTCTGGCCTCACCAAAGAAGACGCGGTCCATATGAGTTCCTACCCCTCCATACTCAGGAGGCCAGCCGAGCCGAAGCCATCCTCGCTTGGCGAATTCCTTACGGCAACGCGTTACGTAAGGCTGGTTCTTAGTCTCAAAGTCGGCTTCTATCCCCCCTATGAAATCTTCGGGCCTTTCCTTAGCTAGTTCCTCGCAACCATCGAAAAATTCCTTCCTTCTTTTCTCCTCTTCCTCCGAAAGTTTAAAGTCCATCTGTAACCCTCCTTCTTGAATTTATTCCTCAGAAGACCTTACCATAGCTTATTTCCCAAGAACGCTCTATTT
>CAYVCJ010000093.1:0-3567 GCA_964450165.1 uncultured Dehalococcoidales bacterium | reverse complement strand
ACGTTGGCAATGACGATATCGCCTGACTTGGCGTCGGTGCCTGATTTAAGGCCAAGGATTTTTTCAGCTAAAGTTTTCCCCATTAAAGATTACAGAGGGATATTGCTATGTTTTTTAGGGGGATCAGTAACTTTTTTGGTCTTGAGCATTTCCAGGGCTTTGATGACCTTTGGGCGAGTTTCTCGGGGGTCGATGACATCATCAATATAGCCTCTGGCTGCAGCTACATAAGGATTAGCAAACTTATCCCGGTACTCCTGAATCAATCTTTCCCTCGTTTCCTCGGGGTTTTCTGATTTAGCTATCTCGGCACGATAAACGATGTTGGTTGCTCCTTCGGGGCCCATCACTGCGATTTCGGCCGTTGGCCAGGCGTAACAAATATCTCCCCGCAGCCCTTTGCTGCTCATGGCTACATAGGCTCCACCGTATGCCTTGCGGGTAATTATGCTTATCTTGGGCACAGTTGCCTCAGCATAGGCGAAGAGCAGCTTAGCTCCGTGCCTGATGATACCCCGGAATTCCTGGTCAGTTCCCGGCATATATCCCGGCACATCAACGAAGGTAACCAGGGGGATGTTGAAGCAATCGCAAAAGCGGACAAATCTCGATGCCTTATCCGAGGCGTCAATATCGAGTACACCGGCTAAATGAAGCGGCTGCTGAGCTAGAATGCCTGCACTCTGTCCGCCCAGCCGGGCAAAGCCCACGATGAAGTTGCGAGCAAATCTGTGGTGGACTTCGAGAAAGTCACCGTTGTCCACCACTTTGGTTATGATGTGTTTCATATCATAAGGCTTGGCCGGGCTATCAGGCACAATGTGAAGTAATCCTTCATCTGTACGATTAGGGTCATCACCGGTGTCTTCAAAAAGGGGGGGGTGTTGATAGCCCTGGGGAAGGAAGCTCAGCAACTTACGCACCAGTTGAAAACATTCTTGTTCGCTATCAATGGCGAAATGGGCATTTCCACTCTTGGTGGCATTTACCATAGCGCCGCCCAGTTCCTCCAGGCTGATTTCCTCTCCAGTTACTGTTTTGACCACCTCGGGTCCAGTGATATAGCTCTGTCCTACTCCCCTGACCATAAACACAAAATCGGTTATGGCTGGTGAATACACAGCGCCTCCTGCAGTGGGTCCAACTATCACCGAAATCTGAGGGATAGTGCCTGAGTATATAGTGTTACGGGTGAAGATTTCGCCGTAGGCTTTAAGACTATCAGCCCCTTCCTGGATGCGTGCTCCTCCTGAGTCGAGTATGCCCACGAAGGGTGCACCAGTTGTGGCGGCTAAGTCCATTACCTGGCAGATTTTGTTGGAGGCTACTTCTGATAATGAGCCGCCGAGAACAGTGAAATCTTGGGAAAAGGCGAAGACAAGACGTCCGGCAACCTTTCCATAACCGGTGATGACTGAATCGCCGGGGAATTTCTGCTCTGCCATGCCAAAGTCAGTGCAGCGGTGGGTCACAAAAGGGTCTACTTCCTCGAAGCTGCCAGGGTCGAAAAGGAGCTCCAATCGTTCCCTGGCGGTCAACTTTCCCTTGCTATGCTGTGCTTCAATACGCTTCGCACCTCCACCTTGCCTTGCCTTCTCTCTGAGCTCGTTTAATTGCGCTAACTTTTGTTCGATATCCATGCTCGTCTTTCCTTGATGATTTATTTAATTGAGTTATCCTGCTATTTTAGTTGCTTCCTTTGCTATAATCAACAGCATGACTGATCAGAATAGTAAGGTAGCGGAGCCTGCTCCCACTCATTGTGGCGAGGCTACCTTTTATTGGGGCAAGCGGACCTATATCATGGGGATCATAAATCTTTCTCCAGACTCCTTCTCCGGGGATGGATTAGAAAATGGGGATGTTGCCTTACTTAAGGCGAGGCAGTTAGTGGCTGATGGAGCAGACATTATTGACGTAGGTGGAGAATCCACTCGCCCCAGTGCTGCTCTTCTTTCACTTGATGAAGAATTACGCCGGGTAATCCCTGTCCTGCAAAAGCTGCGCAAAGAGATATCAATACCGTTAAGCATCGATACTTATAAGCTCCAGGTAGCGCGTGAAGCACTGGATGCTGGTGCCGACATGATAAATGATATCTGGGGATTGAAGAAGGAGCCTCGACTGGCTGAGTTAGCAGCGCGGAGGGAAATACCAATTATTCTGATGAGCAATCAGCGGGATATTTCACTTCACCACGATGTTATCTTTCCCGATATTATCTCCGTGGTTATTGCTGATTTGCAGAAAGCTATTGAGCAAGCCCTCGCTGCAGGCATGCCTCACGAAAATATCATCGTTGATCCCGGCATCGGTTTCGGTAAGACACAGGAACAGAATCTGGAGATTCTACAGCGACTGGAAGAGCTTAAGACGCTGGGCAGGCCAGTCCTTTTGGGTAGCTCCCGTAAGTCGGTAATAGGATGGACGCTTGATTTGACTCCGGAACAAAGGTTACAGGGGATGGCATTTGTTCCACCTGCTGACCGACGTTTGGAGGGGACGGCGGCTACTATAGCTCTCGGCATCGCCAAGGGTGCTGATATGGTTAGAGTGCATGATGTAAAGGAGATGGCACGCGTTTGTAAGATGAGCGATGTCATTGTTAGAGGATGGCGGTAAATTGGCTGTTGCTCATCTTTGTCTTGGCTCAAACCTGGGGGATAGAATGGCAAATTTGAACAAGGCTGTGGCATTGCTTTCCAAGAGGGTAGATATTGAAAAGGTTTCCTCCGTTTATGAAACTGAGCCGATAGGCTATAAAGAGCAACCGCTGTTTCTTAATATGGTATGTCAAGTCACCACCGCCTTGAACCCCTGGGAGCTTCTTCACTTTGTCAAGGATATTGAGGCAAAAATGGGCAGGGTAGAAAGTTTTCCCAACTCACCGCGCCTTATAGATATAGACATCCTCTTTTATGGTCGTGAGGTTATCAGGACCGACAAGTTGACTATACCGCATCCCCGGCTGGCGGAAAGAGCCTTTGTGCTTATACCGTTAGCTGAAATTACCCCACAGTTAACTCATCCTGAACTGGACAGGGAAATTAGTGAACTGGCTGAGGTTGCGGAGGGACGGGCCGGAGTGCGAAAATGGACATCGGGGGACTGAATGTACCAGCTATTCGTGGAAGAACACTTTGATGCCGCGCACTATCTCCGCAAATATCGCGGTAAATGTGAAAATTTGCATGGTCATCGCTTTAAGGTGATAGCTCGCCTGCAAGCGGAGGAACTCGATGAGGCTGGTTTAGCCTATGATTTTGCTCAGCTAAAGCGTTATCTGAGGGAAATTCTGGCTTCCTTTGACCATGTCTGCCTCAACGATGTGCCCCCATTCACCGAGATTGAGCCTTCCTGCGAGAACATTGCTGCTACAATATATGATGAGCTCAAGTCTCGTGTTTCCGGTTCATCAGCTACATTGGCATATGTGGAAGTTTGGGAATCACCTACGAGTGGCGTGGTTTATACCCCTTGAGAATAAAGGGAAGCCCGGAAATTTGAAGAATTTCTGGTGTAAAGTCAATCCTTCTTTTCCGCGAAGTCTGGCGGCAGCAAGTTGGG
>CAYVCJ010000092.1:0-3592 GCA_964450165.1 uncultured Dehalococcoidales bacterium | reverse complement strand
GATTGCTGAGTTTGTTCCGAGCCGAAGCTCTGAGCGACGTGAAGAGCCAAGCGAGGAATCTCGCTTGGAGATTGCTTCGTCATCCCTCACTTCGTGTGGGATTCCTCGCAATGACGGAAGGGGATGCTATTACCAGTGTAGCGAATTAATCTCGCTGGCGGAGAATACGAAATGACGACAAAGATGAGAAAGCGTGTGAATAAGGCACTGGCGGACAAGGATTTGCAGACGGCTCTTCCTACTTTTGTGCTGATCACAAAGCTAGCCCGCCAGATTGGGATGGATGGCATTGACTTTGCTAGTTTAAGAGACGAAGTTCGCCGCGTAAAAGAGAAATCCATCGCCAATCTTCCCCAACTTGTGAAGCGATTTAAGTCGGAAGCTACCAAAGCCGGTGCTGTGGTCTATGAAGCTAAAGATGCCAGGGATGCCAACAATTATATTTTGAAGCTAGCAAAGGAACGCAATGTAAAACGGATAGTCAAGTCAAAATCAATGGTCACCGAGGAGATTGAATTAAATAAAGATCTTAAGGATGCCAGCATTGAGGTAACCGAAACTGACCTCGGAGAGTATATCGTTCAGCTAGCCGGAGAAAAACCTTCTCATCTGGTGGGACCGGCGATACATAAGACTATAGAGCAAGTCGCTGAGCTTTTTTCCAAAGTAGCTGGCGAGGAGCTAGAGCCTGACCCTCAAAAGCTAGTCGAGGTAGCCCGCCGTGCATTGAGGCAAGCCTACCTCAATGCCGATATGGGTATTTCAGGAGCCAACATCGCCATAGCTGAAACCGGAACCGTGGTCATCGTTACTAATGAAGCAAACGGTTGTCTGGTCACCACCTTACCTCCGATACATGTAGCAGTAGTCGGTTATGAAAAGCTGGTTTTCAGCCTGGACGATGCCACCGCAATACTCAAATTGCTTAGCCGCAACACGACAGGGCAAAAACAGTCAGTCTATGTCTCTCACATCACTGGCCCCAGTGCTACCACTACCATGTCCCAAGAGCCGCTGTTCGGGATTCTGGGTCCCAGGGAAGTTCACATCGTCCTGGTGGATAATGGTCGCACGCAAATAAGAGAATCTGATGAGTTCAAAGAGGCGTTATACTGCATTAAATGTGGTGCTTGCCTTAATATCTGCCCTGTCTTTGGCTCAGTCGCCGGCCAGACCTATGGCTACATATATCAGGGGGGCATCGGTGCCATCCTGACCGCCTTCCTGCACGGCATCGATAAAGCTGCTGACCCGGCAAGCTTGTGTATGAACTGCATGGCTTGTACTGAGGTCTGCCCCGCCCATATTGACATACCACGCATGATATTGAGGCTCAGGAAAAACATCGTTGCCCAAAGTGGCCTATCGTGGACAGATAAAGTTGCCTATCATGGTATCTTGAGCCATCCGGGATGGTTGAACACAACGATAAAAGTTGGCTCATACCTGCAAGCGCCTTTCGTCGGCAAGAATTCTATGATAAGACGGCTTCCCTATCCACTCAACTCGCTAACCAGAACAATCAGCCTTCCAGCAGCATCACATCGTCCGTTACGCCACAGGATGAAAAATCTCTCATCACCTGGAGCAACAACTCAGCCCACGGTAGCTTTCTACGCTGGGTGTGTTGCTAACTACGCCTATCCTGAAATTGGCGAGGATGTCATGAAGTACCTCCAGCAATGCGACGCTGCGCCATATTATCCCCGGAAGCAAACATGTTGTGGTGCCCCGGCATTGGTTACTGGCGACGAGGAAACATGCATCAAGCTGGCCAAAATAAACATCGCTACCATTGAAGAAATGAATCCTGATTATGTTGTTACCGTATGCCCTGGCTGCGCCGTAATGCTACAACAGGAATATCCGCGACTGCTTGCTAATGACCCTGAGTGGAGCCATCGAGCCGAAGCAATGTCCACCAAAATTCGAGACTTTTCACAGCTGGTTCTTCAATTAACTTCTACGGCAGAGAAAATGCCTTCTCAAAACCTCAAGGTTACTTACCATGACCCCTGCTATCTAAAACGAGGGCTTGGCATATATCACGAGCCGAGACAACTGCTCAACAGGGAAGGCTTTGAAATAGTAGAGATGAATGACGCTGATGCTTGCTGTGGGTTTGCTGGCACTTTTGTCCTTGAATATCCCGAACTATCAGGCTCAATCTTGAACAGAAAGCTGAACAATATAGAAGCCACTGGCGCTGATATAGTAGTTACTAACTGCACCCCTTGTGTTCTTCAGCTCAGAGGTGGCCTGGACAAGCGTAACAGCAATATCAAAGTAATGCATAGCGCTGAGCTGCTGGCAAAATATAGCAAATCACGCCGTATCATTACTTGACATCAGTATAGAGACGTTATCTTGCTTTAACCTCCACAGCCTTCACGCCCCAACCTGAAGCAGTGCAGGTAAGATAGCGATTTTCAAGCTCACAATGGACGGAAGCCCCTTCTATTATGTCGAATTTTGACCCGTTAAACATGATATCCACTGGAACGTAGAGCAAGGTGGGGACAGTAAGCTCTGGCTGGTTCTGCCACTCAAGGTATATCCTTTTATCGCTGACCTCAAGCTTCCTTGGTATTCCAGCAATACGCTGAGCGCATGCTCTAACTTTAAAATTCTGCCGTATATTACCCCTGTCAGCAATGATTGAGTAGTTCTCTCTGTTCCAGCCATCGAACTCCGTGGAGTTCCAGCCAGGGCAGTAGTTCCACTGGCTTCCTCCATAGAGACAATCATCGAGCCTTCGATAAATATCAGCGATGTACTCCGAGACTCTAGTTTTTTCAGGATACATTCCAAATTCTCCCAGGAGCAACGGAACTCCCCCCAGCTCTTCCACCTTGGAATTAAAATCAGCGAAAGACTTATCAGCCTCAGAGCTTGAAAAGATATCGGAAATGAGCAGAGATGCGCTGTAAAAGTGAGGAGCGTAGGCGTAATTGCCACGGGAAAGTGGCGGGAGTCGCGAGTAGATAGCGCCAAAACTGGTTAGAATGCTTGGCTCAACGAACAGGATACCATCAGGATCCAACCCTCGAATAGCTGCTCCGGCATCCTCATAAAGGGGGGCGATCTGGGAGACCTCATCGCCGATGGGCTCATTCATCAGGTCATAGCCAATCACTGCTGGATGGTCTCCAAAACGCCGTGCTATGTAAGCCCACATGGCGATGTAGTGGTCGCGAACACCATTTACATTTGCATAGAATGAATCAAACGCTTGCAGCACACTTTTATCATTCAGACCGTTAACCCAGTCAATGCACCTTTCATCGTTAACCGGTTCATGTTGAGGAATAGAAGGGTCAATAGCCCAGGATGGAGCACCATCTCCACATCCACCATTAAGATAACGAGAGAACATGTCTTGATGCATATCAAGGATGACGTATATCCCACGTTCTCCTGCAACGCTGACCAGCGTCTCTATAGCATCAATATAGTCTTCATCGTATTTTCCCGGTTCAGGCTCGATAGCCTCCCATATCAGCACCAGGCGAATTACGTTCATTCCCCATTCTCTAACGAGATTAAGACGGGTTGTATCGCTGAACGGCACAAAGGGAGGTATTTTGCTATT
>CAYVCJ010000091.1:1922-3650 GCA_964450165.1 uncultured Dehalococcoidales bacterium | reverse complement strand
GTAACAGGGAGCATCGCTGCTTATAAGGCAGTGGATATTGCTAGCCAGCTCAACAGGGCAGGGGTGAAGGTGGACGTGGTTATGACTGAAGAGGCTAGCAAGTTTGTATCTCCGCTCAGTTTTCGTGCTATTACCGGAAGGACTGTGGCAACTGACATGTTTGATGCCTCTTCGGAACTTAATGTTACCCATATTGCTCTGGCTAGAGCTGCTGATGTAGTTGCTATCGCTCCAGCCACGGCCAATGTCATTGCCAAGTTAGCTACTGGCATTGCTGATGATGTGCTGTGTTGCACGGTGCTAGCAACCAATGCACCTGTAGTAATAGCGCCAGCCATGGATGCGAACATGTATGAAAATCCTGTTACTCAGGAGAATGTGTCCAAGCTGAAGAAGCGTGGCTTTGTCTTTGTAGGGCCGAAATTCGGCAAGCTGGTTTCGGGAGTGGAGGGTCTGGGACGGTTTGCCGATACCGGGGAGATAATAGGTGTTATTTCTCAAGTACTGGGTAGGGGGGGGAGCTTTGCCGATAGGCATATCGTGGTTACTGCTGGTGGCACACAAGAATTTATTGACCCGGTTCGTATTATCACTAACCGCTCTTCAGGAAAGATGGGTTATGCCCTTGCTGATGCTGCGCGTGATCGAGGGGCTAAGGTAACATTGATTACCGGTCCCACCTTGCTCACCAGGCCTGCTGGTGTTGAAGTGATTGATGTTTGCACTGCCGAGGAAATGCTTCAGGCGGTTAAGCAAGCAGTTTCCAGAGCCGATGCCCTGATTATGGCAGCAGCGGTGGCAGATTACCGTCCTAAGAGCACAGCTAAAGAAAAGATTAAGAAAAAAGACGCTGGGTTAACCCTGGAGCTGGAACGAACCCCGGATATTTTGAGTGAGATTAAAGGGAATTTCGTCAGAGTGGGTTTTGCCGCTGAAAGTGAAAATCTGGTGGAGAACGCCACACAAAAATTGCGACAGAAAAGCCTTGACCTTATTGTAGCTAATGACGTTACTGCTAAGAATAGTGGGTTCGGCACTGATAGCAATCGAGTAACCATAATTGGTAAGGATGGCAAAGCTGAAAGCCTGCCGCTTCTTCCCAAAAGACAGGTGGCTGATAAAGTTCTGGATAAAGTGGCGAAGCTCTTGACTGAAGGGAATAAGGAACGATAACGCGCTACGCTTAGTCATCCAAGATTAATAAAGACCTTGCGGAGAAATGCCTGAAATTCCTAAAGCCTATGAGCCAGGTAACATAGAGAGAAAGTGGTACAACTTCTGGCTCAAGCAGGGCTACTTTACCCCTGAGATAGACCCCAAGAAGAAGCCTTTCGTTATTATCATGCCACCGCCAAATGTTACCGGCGAGCTCCATCTGGGGCATGCTCTTACTACTACCCTGGAGGATGTGATGGTCAGGTGGCAACGCATGAAAGGGAAGCCCACATTATGGTTACCTGGAACTGACCATGCTGGCATTGCCACACAGGTAGTGGTGGAGCACCAATTGGCAGAGCAATCGTTGACCAGAAGGGATATAGGAAGGGAGAAATTTCATCAAGTGGCCTGGGAATGGGTAAACAACAGCAGGGCGAGTATCAACCTCCAGCATCAGATGCTGGGGGCTTCATGTGATTGGACGCGTGAGCGATTCACCCTGGATGAGGGGCCGAGCAAGGCAGTCCGCACCGCCTTTGTCAACTTGTATAACAAAGGGCTGATTTACCG
>CAYVCJ010000091.1:0-1822 GCA_964450165.1 uncultured Dehalococcoidales bacterium | reverse complement strand
GCCGATGATGCCGTGGATGTATCTTTTGGCACCGGAGCGTTGAAGATAACCCCGGCGCATGACCCCACAGACTTCGAAGTGGGGCAGAGACATAATCTGCCGCTGGTGGATATTATGAACCCCGATGCCACCCTGAATGAGAATGCTGGTCCTTACGCTGGTCTGGAAAGATTTGCCTGTCGGGATATGGTGGTGGATGATTTGAAAGGAAAAGGCCTGTTGGAGAAAATAGAGCCTTATTTGCATTCAGTGGGACATTGTATTCGCTGCCAGACAATGGTTGAGCCCAGGGTTAGCCTGCAATGGTTTATTCACACCAAGCCTTTAGCAGAAAAGGCTATAAGGACGGTCAGGCAAGGTGACATAACTATAATACCGGAGCGGTTCACCAAGATATATTTTGAGTGGATGGAAAACATCAGGGATTGGTGTATTAGCCGGCAACTGTGGTGGGGACATCGTATTCCGGTGTGGTATTGCCAGGATTGTGGCGAGTTCACTGTCTCCGTGGATATTGCTTCTCACTGCTCACACTGTGGTTCAAGCCAGATTGTTCAGGATAACGATGTTCTTGATACCTGGTTTAGCTCAGCGCTATGGACGCATTCCACGCTTGGCTGGCCAGAGGATACCGAGGATCTGCGCTACTTTTATCCTGGCGCGGTGATGGAGACAGGTTATGACATACTATTCTTCTGGGTGGCGAGGATGATTATGATGGGGCTGGAGGATACTGGTGAAATACCATTCCGCACCGTCTATCTTCACGGCTTGATTCGGGACGAACATGGCGAAAAGATGAGCAAGTTACGCGGGAATGTTATTAATCCCACCGAAGCTATCAATGAATATGGTGTTGATGCTCTGCGCTTTGCCCTTGCCAGCAATAGCACGCCGGGCAACGATATAAGTCTCGGCAGGGGAAAGGTGGAATCCAGCCGCAATTTCATCAACAAGCTGTGGAACGCTGCCAGGTTCATTTTCCAAAGTGTGGATGCAACGACACTAGAAGGACAAACTATAGAAATAAAGGTTGAGCCGCAGTTATTGGAAGACCGCTGGATTGTCAGCCGTCTTAACCGTGTAATAGGTGAAGTCAACAGGCTTATGGAGAGGTTCGAATTCGGGGAAGCCTGCTGGCAAATATATGATTTTATGTGGGGCGAGTTCTGTGATTGGTATGTCGAGATTGCCAAGTTGCGCCTCCGTCCTGTAGAACCTGCGGCATCGCCTTTGCCATTCCTGGTGATTGTATTGGAAAACTCATTACGTCTTTTACATCCTTTCATGCCTTTTGTTACTGAGGAGCTATGGCAAAATGTGAAGCAGCATTTTCCTGAGGAAATCCACATGCCTGATTCTGTTATGATAGCTTCCTACCCTATTGCTGACGATGGTGCAATAGACCCTGAAGCGGAACGAGCGATGAATTCGGTGATAGAGATTATCCGTTCCATCCGTAATGTTCGTGCCCGGTATAAGGTGGAGGCAACTAAGCAAATTGAAGCGTGGGTTTATGCTGATGAACTCTTGCCCCAAATTTCCTCCCAGGCTGAAGCAATCAAAACGCTAGCACGAGTTAAGCCGTTAGCTATTGCTCATCGGAAGGAAAGGAAAGGTGATGTGGGGCGTGCAGTTGTTCTGGTGCTCAAGGAATCCGAGGTAATCTTGCCATGGGCAAGCCTGGTTGACTTATCTGCTGAGGAGCAACGGTTGACCAGGGAACGTGAGGTGACTGAGGCAAGGATAGCTCAGCTCGATGCCAGACTACGGGATAATGATTTTTTGGCGAAAGCGCCACAGCATGTCGTTGAAAAGGAAA
>CAYVCJ010000090.1:0-3672 GCA_964450165.1 uncultured Dehalococcoidales bacterium | reverse complement strand
GTAATGGAGGATACCTGATGGATTATTTCAAATTTTTTGGGAGCCTCGGCATTTTCGAGATAATATGCTAATGGCAAAATTCTCATCAGTGAGCCATTTCCATTACTGTATTCGCCTTTACCACCGGCTTCTTCGGGGTTTACCCCTTTTGTGAGACGGAAAATAGCCTGTCGAGTTGTGTTTCCGACACCAAAGGTTTTCCCATACGGAGTCCAATAACCTTCATAAAGCCATTTACAAAATTTACCGGCAATATCGTCCAGATTAAAGCCTTGACACAAGCTATCGGCTAAGCAGAAAGTGAGCGAGCTATCATCCGACCATGTTCCCGCTGGCTGATTATGAACACCGTAGCCAACCATAGCGGTTACGGGATTCCTGTTTAGCCTGTTCCTAGAGCAGGACTCGAAAGGAACACCAAGCGCATCGCCAATACATAGTCCGAACAGACCACCGAGCATTTTATTTCTTTTCATATTCACTCTTTTTGTTGCTAACTTTCTCGTTTTTAGTAATGTGGTTACCAAACAGGGTGGTCCTGAAGGTTGTTTCTAGTTGACTGTGTATGTTTCTAACCGATGTTGAGAGAAAGTAGATTAAGATAGCAAGGAGTATGATGGGAGCAGCAATGGCAAAAGAACCAAGAGAAAGGAGACTGATAATCAGCGGGATAGACCATATGGCCAGAAGTATCGAGAATGGAACCATGATACTGCTTCTAATGATGGTACGCAGTGTCTCCTGATTCGACGCTCTGGCTGATGAGCGTCGTGAGAGCAAATATTTTATCGTTTCATCTATTAAGAGTTGAAGATTGCGCCAAAAGGCTATTAAGGGAGGAACGCACAGAACCAAGATTAGTAGGCTAATTAGCAATCCCAGTATATCGGGGCGCAAGTGAGTAAAACTGGCGATATTACCGACGAATTGAACGGCAATTGTTCCTATACCAATGAAGGCTACTATAAGCAGGAGGTTGACAAGTACATTTCTTCCTGAGTGCTGGATTTCTTGGGCTGGTTTGCTTCGGCTAGCGAAAGCATTGCGGATACCACGCAGCCAATTTGAGAAGCTTGCCGCGTATCTCTTAATCGGTTCAGAAGCTCTACGGTTTACTAGGTCTGTTATTGGGTCAGCCAAGCGTGTGATATATGGTGTGGTGAAGGATGTAATTGCTGTGACCGCTACTACCACGGGATAAAGCAGTGGTATCACCGCACCGCTATCTACACCGACTTTGGCTATGGCAAGGGAAAACTCGCCTGTCTGTGACATACCTGTTCCTACTTGCAGGGATGTCCTGCCGGTGAAGCCACAAAGAAATGTCCCCAGGGTATTGCTGAGGATTTTTCCTAAGATGAAAAGGGCAGAAGTGACTAGAGCAAGAAAGATGAAGCTCTTAAATTGAATGATATTGACAAGCATTCCTATCGATACGAAAAATAGGGCGGCAAACATATCACGGACGGGAGTCACTACTTGGTCGATCTCTTTGGAATGCTTTGTATCTCCAATTAGAGCGCCCATTAAAAAAGCACCAACAGCTACAGATAAGCCCAGATATTTGCTGAGCAAGGCCATAATGAAACACAGGCTTATGCTGGTAATTAGCAAAGCTTCTCCGGAGTGGAAGCGGTGGGTGAATTCGATTATCCTGGGAACCAATAGGGCGCCGAAACCTAAGGCAGCAGCAACAAATATGATTAGCCTCAGCGCCAGGGAACCGATATCGCCAAAACTGGCAGTTCCTGTAGTAGCTATACCAGAGAGCATAGCAATGAGTGCTATAGCGACGAAGTCCTCGACCACCAGGATACCAACTATGAGGTTCGAGGAAAGCAAGTTCAGCCTTCCCATGTCGCGAAGTATCTTGATGATTATCGCTGAGCTGCTTATATACATAGCAGCCCCAAGGAAGATGGAGTCTAATCTTGACCAGCCGAAAAGCTGTCCCAATCCATAGCCCAGGGCGAGCATGGTAAGTATCTCGATGCCACCAATTATTGGAGCTGCCAGCCCTACTTCCCTGATTTTATTCCAGCTAAACTCAAGACCTACGCCGAATAGAAGCAATACCAGCCCCAGGTCAGCTAGTAACCGGATAGTGTCAACATCTTGAACCAATGGGATTGGAAGGGTGTAAGGTCCGATAATCAGCCCCGCTATTAAATATCCCAGTATAGGCGGTTGACGTAGCCACCGAAATAGGAGCGTAACCCCGCCAGCTACTGTCATTATAATGGCGAAATCCCTGACCAGACCCAATTCCTCTATCATGTGCTAAAACACCGCTTTGTGTAGGGCAATGGTAATACAAGGGAGGACCTGTGGCAATTGTGCTCTTTTTGTTGACGGAGGAGATAGATGAACGTAGAATTTGAGGCAAATGTATACCAAAACTGTTTTTGACAACGGATTAAGGGTTATTACCAGCGCTATGCCTCATACTCGTTCAGTATCCCTCGCTTTTCTTATTGGTGCCGGCTCTTGTTATGAGAATGAGAAAGAAGCAGGCATTTCTCATTTTGCTGAGCATATGTATTTCAAAGGCACAAAGCGGAGGCCCACAGCTAAAGAGATAAGTCAGGATGTTGAAGGAGTAGGCGGCATAATCAATGCTGGCACGGATAAGGAAATGACCGTTTTTTGGTGCAAAGTAGCGGATGCCCATTTTTCTGTAGCTCTGGATGTGCTATCCGATTTGCTGCGCAATTCTCGTTTCGATTCCAATGATATGGAGCAAGAACGCCGAGTCATCATTGAAGAAATAAATATGAATATGGATATTCCTCAACAGCGAGTAAATATGCTTATTGATGAGCTTTTATGGCCTGCCCAGCCTTTGGGGCGCGAAATCATCGGCAGTAAGGAAACTGTAGCATCGGCAACGAGAGAACAGATGTTAAGCTACATCGGTGACCGATATTTGCCCAATGATACCGTGATTAGTATTGCCGGCAATATACAGCCTGATGAAGCATTGGCTTGCATTGAGCCGCTGTTTCACGACTGGTCTGTGGGTCAGGTATCGGAGGGTTATGTGACGAATAGTGGGCAAGACACACCGAGGTTACGTATCGAGCACAAGAACAGTGAACAAGTGCATCTTTGTTTAGGTGTCCATGGGTTCTCTCGTTTCCATCCGCGACGCTTTGCTCTTGACCTGCTGAACACAGCATTTGGAGTGGGAATGAGCAGTCGCTTATTCACTGAGATCCGAGAGAACAAAGGGTTGGCGTATGACATACATAGCTATGTGGAGCATTTCCTTAATTCAGGGTCATTTGTTATCTACGCCGGTGTGGACACAAATAAGGCAGAAACTGCCATTGCCACCATAGTTGAGGAAATGGCCAAGTTAAGGCAAGGAATCAGTGCAGATGAGCTTCGCAGAGCCAAAGAGCTATCAAAGGGCAGGTTGCAACTTCGGCTTGAGGATAGTCAAAACGTGGCTTTATGGCTTGGTGGCCAGGAATTAGCGAGACGGGAGATTCTCGACATAGATGAGGTTATCTCTATAATTGAGGCTATCACCGGGGATGAGCTAAAACAGGTAGCCCAAGAAATCCTGGTTGACAATGGGCTCAACTTAGCTGTAGTAGGTCCGGTAAAAAAGGAAGAGCCTTTGCTGAATTTACTCAAGCTATGAAAAGAGGAGCTGCCTGGTGAGCA
>CAYVCJ010000089.1:0-3700 GCA_964450165.1 uncultured Dehalococcoidales bacterium | reverse complement strand
CTCGATTACACAATCTAACACTTTGGACTCTCGTTATCTCTTTTTCATGATAAAGAACGCCGAGCTATACCATTTATGGTATTTCCTGGACAGGTCAATCTCCCGTTGTTCCTCGTCGAGTACCTCAAGAGCCTTGGAGTCATTGATATACCTGGGGCGAAGCTCCTGGATTCGGTTCTCCAGAGGACCATTATACTCAATCCACCATGCATCCTCAGGCAATGTGAAATACCCAATTACATCATAGCCGCAGGCAGGGATTTGTTCCAGGTACTCTCGCACTGTCCTTATCCCCGAAGCAGCAAGCCCCCTCCAGTAATTGTAGACCTCCTGTGGTGGATCCAGGCGCGACCAGGTGAATTCATGTGCTACCAGGCACCCTTTAGGCTTAAGGAACCGCCGCCACTCCTTGAGGGCCCTTTCAAAACCAATAATGAATGTCGAGCCCTCGGCCCAGATGATATCGAAGCTTTCATCCGGGAAATCCATATCGAACATCGAACATTTCACGGTCTTGACTCGGTCTGACAGCCCTGCCTCTTCGACCTTTCTCGTAAGTCTATCCAGAAGAGGCTGGTTGATGTCCAACCCTGTTATTTGTCCGTTACCTAACCTTGCGAGTTCCATAGTCGGCACACCCGAACCACAACCCACATCCAGAACGCAGGGTTTATCCAATTTGGGAAGCATGTGAAACGCTTTTCTCGTGTATATGCTGAGGCCATCCCTCAGCATATCTTTATCTGTCTGGAGTATTGTTTCTTTGGTCATTAATCACCAGTCTCCCTGATACTTGGACATAATAACAATCCGCCCAATTGTATAGATTTTCTACATAATGTTTCGTGGCTTTGTGAAGTTGCGATCCTGGTATCTCGATTCTATTTTTGCTTACTCCTCATAGCCCTGGCAACCGGCAGGGCAATTCCCAGTATAATCGCGAAACGAAACGATGTCTCCCCATGCGGGGAAACGACTTGATTACAACATAGCAATATGCGTTTACAGGACGTGGTTATTCCTTCTCCTTTTCCTTCCCCCGCTTTTTTAGTGCATCAGCTTTGGAGATCAGGTAGATCATGCCACCCAGACACAGAAGGAAAATACCAACGCCAATAGGCGAACCCCAGGAGACTGCCAACCACAGATTTTCCATTTCTTCCTCCTTTCGTTGAACATTGACCTTCGTGCTCGGATTGTATACATCGGTTTGCAGAAAAGTCAAAAAGCCCATTTCACAACAAACTAGATTGGTCTCGGCAATCAGGCTCACTAAATCCGCCAGCCATTCGGAGCGGTATTCAGGCTTGAGCCACTGATTGTAGTTGAAGGTGTAATCCAGAAAAGAGAGGAAAATTTGGATATCATTGCTGATGCGCTCATTCCACTCTGCGAGGAGAGCAAAAGGCAAAATACCATGCACACGCCTTGCCTTGCCAGTTCGGAATTGCTATGACTGTCCCCGGGATGTAAAATTGAAAATGCAGCGCTCAGTAAATGCAAGCTCTCAAAGTCAAGAAGGTGTATCCCGATGCCCGTCTACCACAGCGGGCTACTGAAGGGGCGAGCGGGCTGGACCTCTTTGCCTACATCAAGGAAAGCAGCAAAACAGTCGTACTTGAAGAAAAGCCGAGGCTAATCGGCACTGGCATTGCGATTGAAGTGCCCGGCGGCTATGAGGCTCAAATACGTCCCAGGTCAGGGCTGTCGGCAAAAGGAGTTCTTGTCGCCTTGGGCACAGTCGACAGCGACTATAGAGGTGAAGTGATGGTGACGATGTATACAGTGGGGCGTCATAACAGTTTCGAGCTCAAACACGGCGACAGGATAGCACAGCTGGTCATAGGTAAGCTGGCTGACCTGCCAATAGAGGAGGTGAGCGAGCTCTCCGCCACGGAAAGGGGAGCCAGCGGACACGGCTCCACCGGCATTCGCTGAAATGGGCAGGATAAGGGTAGGGACTTGCTCATGGACTGACCCAACCCTGCTGAGTTGCGGCCGGTTCTACCCGGATAGCGCGCGTTCCGCGGAGGCACGTCTCCGCTATTACTCCAGCCAGTTTGACCTCGTCGAAGTAGATAGCAGCTACTATTCGCTGCCCGGCGAAAGGACTGGCTACCTGTGGGCACAGAGGACAGGCGACAACTTTACCTTTGACGTCAAGGCTTTTCGGCTGTTCACTCAGCATCCAACGCCGCTTGATTCACTGCCTAAAGACCTGAGGCAGGAGCTGACACCGGCAGTGCAGCAGAAAGCCAACCTGTATTACAGGGACATGCCTGGCGAGTTGACAGACGAGCTCTGGCGAAGATTCGAGATGTCACTGCTTCCTCTGGATACTGTTGGTAAGCTTGGTATTGTGCTGTTTCAGTTTCCACCGTGGTTCTTACCCAGCCAACAGCAGCTTGATTACATTCTGTTGTGCAAGGATAGATTGCCGCAGTATCGACTGGCAATAGAGTTCAGAAACGACGTGTGGCTGAACGACAGAAACAGAAGCAACACGATTAGCTTTCTCAGGAGGAATGCTCTTCCATTCGTCTGCGTGGATGAACCCCAGGGTTTCAAGTCCAGTGTCCCTCCAGTAAGCGAGGTAACCTCTGACATCGGGCTGGTAAGATTTCATGGACGAAATACCGGGATGTGGGAGAAGAAGGGCATTAGTGCCGTGGAGCGTTTCAACTATCTCTACAGCGAAGAGGAGCTTAAGCCGTGGGCAGGTAAGATCGCCGAGATGGCAAGCCAAACCGCAGAGACGCACGTGCTGTTCAATAACTGCCACCACGACAAGGCAGTTGTCAACGCTAGGCAAATGTGTTTTCTGCTAAGCTCACAGGGTAATGCCCGACCGGCGAAGGAATAAAGTGTACAGAATGCAATTTGGCAGCGTTCCCGTTTTCGTCACGGAAAAGAGCAAGGCGCCAGCTCTGAAGCTTTCCCCACATAGTATAGCTTTATTCAAGCAGTGCAAGCTGCAATACAAGTTCCAGTATATAGATAAACTGGGCGATAAGTATGGAAAAGCCAAGCCCTATTTCACCATGGCTAACCATGTTCATGCGACGCTCCGTGACCTATTTTCAGTAACCCCGGAACGCCGCACAATCGAAAGTGCCAAACGGCTGCTCGCAAATAATTGGCGGAGGTATCGTGTCGGGTTCAGGGGTCGGACTGATGAGAAGAGATGGGCTGACAGGGCGCTGGGTGAGGTGACACGCTTTGTTGCCGAACAGGATGTCAGCATTACACCGATGCTGCTGGAAGCGCCAGTCGAGGCCAAAATCACTCCCGGGCTCATCTTACGTGGGAGGGTTGACCGCGTGGATAAGGAGCCAGATGGGACTCTGCATCTCATTGACTACAAGACAGGCCTGGTACCGGGAAGCATTGACTGGAGTCAACTTGAGCTACATTCGCTGATTCTATCCCGCATATGGAGTACTGCCGGCACCAAGGTCTCTTACTTATATCTGCTCTCAGGCACGGCATACACAAAAGAACTTGGTCAGGAAGCTTTGAATCGAGTGAGGTGGGAGCTGCTGCGCGTCGCCAGCCAAATCCGGAAAGAAAAAGAATATCTTCCTTCTCCTGGCGCAGCGTGCGCAGGCTGTGATTTTGCCGCAATTTGTCCCGCAAAGCACGATGGGTATGTGCAGCTCGGCGAGGTTGACCTGCCTCTGTGGCGCGACTTCGGCGATAT
>CAYVCJ010000088.1:0-3731 GCA_964450165.1 uncultured Dehalococcoidales bacterium | reverse complement strand
GCGATTAAGAAGGTGGGGGAATATGACCTTATTTTCTGTGGGCGGCAATCTGCTGACTGGAATGCCGGGCAGGTTGGTTTAGGCATCGCGGAAATTTTAGGGATTCCTGCGGTGAGTGTGGTCAGGAAGGTGGAGGTCGTTGATGGAAAGGCGAAAGTAGAGAGAGCTGTCAGCGATGGCTATGAAGTTGTGGAGGTGGAGCTTCCTGCCTTGCTCACAATAACCAGTGAGCTGGGCGATTTACGCTACGCCGCTCTTAAGGGGATTATGGCAGCGGCGAAAAAGCAACCCATCGTATGGAAGCCAGCAGACATCGGGCTTGAACCCTCCCAGGTTGGTGCTGCAGGAAGATCTGTTAAGTTGGCTAAACTCTTTCAGCCAGTGAGGGAGACCAAGTGTGAAATAATCGAAGCAGATACTCCGGCGGAAGCCGGCGCTAACCTGGCTGTAAAGCTTAGAGAAGCAAAAATACTCTAATTCAAGGAGGAAACGATGGCTGAAAATAAAGGTATCTTAGTTTTCGGGGAAATAGCAGAAGGAGAGTTCCCTTCTATCACCACTGAACTACTGGGCTGTGGTAGGAAACTTGCTGATGAATTGAAGGAAGACTTATCTTGTTTACTGGCCAGCGATGCGGTTGGTGACCTCTCCAAGGAAGCAATCGCTTTTGGAGCGGACAAAGTTTATACCGTAGAAGACGCAACGTTAAAGCGATACGAAGCAGACTGTTATATGCAGGTTGCTGACCAGGTTATCGAGCAAGTTTCACCTCGTGTCGTTTTGCTGGGTAACACACCCATGGGTGCCGACCTGGCTCCTCGGCTTGCTTTTAGACTTCGGACTGGTTTATCCACAGATTGCCTTGAGTTGAGCATAGACCCGGAGACAAAGCAGCTCATGCAGACAAGTTCGGTGTATGGAGGCAATGCTCAGGCAATATTTACCGCTGAGGCTGTGCCCCAAATAGCCACTACCAGGGTGAAGGCGATGTCACCTATAGAGCGTGATGAGTCCCGAAAAGGGGAGGTCATTCCTGTTAAGGTCACCGTGGATATGTCTAAGGTGAAGACGAAGGTGGTGGAAATTATAAAGGAGGAAGTAACTGGTGTTAAGCTTGAGGATGCCGCGGTGATAGTCTGTGGAGGTAGAGGTTGTGGTGGAACTGACCCTTACAATACTACCCTGAAAGAACTTGCCGATGTGCTCAAGGGTGCCGTAGGTGCTTCACGTCCGCCATGTGACAATGGGTGGGTGCCTGAGGCGATGCATATCGGCCTCACTGGTAAGATTGTCGCTCCCGATATTTATTTTGCTATCGCGATATCAGGAGCCAGCCAGCATATGTCTGGTTGCAGTGGCTCAAAGAACATCATTGCCATTAACAAGGACCCTGAGGCGAACATATTCAAGCAAGCTCACTTTGGAGTGGTGGGCAAATTTGAAGATGTTGTGCCTGCTCTTACCACTAAGCTGAAGGAATTGCTGGCGAGGTAAATTAATCAAATACGGAATTTATTCCTTTTCCTGCTTCCTTTGAGCAATGACTTTTTGGGTGAGGTGGGGTGGCACTTCTTCGTAGTGGCTGAATTCCATGGTGAAGCTGCCACGACCCTGGGTTATTGACCTTAAGACTATAGCGTAATCCAGCAATTCTGAGTAAGGCGCTTGGGCCTGGATAGTGTTATTTTTGACTTCTGGCTCTATCCCGAGCACGCGTCCTCTCCTTGAGTTAAGGTCTCCAGTGAGGTCGCCAGTGAATTCTTCTGGAGCGGTTACCGTCAAGTTCATTATTGGCTCAAGCAATATTGGTTGCCCCTCAGATAGTCCATTTTTCAACGCTTGCGCTCCGGCGATTTTAAAGCAGATATCTGATGAATCTACAGGGTGGAAGCTACCGTCGTAAAGTGTGACCTTGGCATCAATTACCGGGTAGCCGGCTAAGACGCCTTGCTGCTTCGCTTCATTGACTCCTTTCTCCACCGCGGGGATGTAATTCTTGGGTATTGCTCCGCCAACAATTTTCTTGGTGAACTCAAAGCCGGTGCCTCGGGGCAAAGGCTCGAGCTCCAGGCGGACATGTCCATATTGCCCATGTCCTCCTGTTTGCTTCCTATGCTTGTATTCTGCCTTGGTTGCCACAGTGATGGTTTCCTTGTAGGGAACCTTCGGCGAGGTTAAATTTAGCTTCACACCGAATTTGCGATGTGCTTTCTCTTTAACCATCTCTAAATGAGCATCGCCAATTCCTGAAATTAGGAGTTCATTAGTATCCTGTTCTCTGTGTATTCGGAGAGCGGGGTCCTCTTCACAAATCCTGGGTAAGATTGTGCTCATTTTATCCAGGTCAGCTTTAGTTTGAGGTTGGACTGCCATAGTTAAATTCGCTTGAGGGAACTCGATGCCATCCAGTATCAGGTGATGTTCTGGAGAGCAGAGAGTATCTCCAGTGGTAGTTAAGCTCAGCCTGGCCAACACCCCGATATCTCCAGCAGCTAGCTGAGGAACTGGTTCTTGATTCTTACCTCTTAAGGTGAACAACTGGCCAATGCGTTCCATGCCCTTCTTGCTGGCATTCCAAACTTGCGAATTGCCTAGTAATAATCCTGAGTAAACTCGAAAATAGTTAAGCTTGCCCACATATGGGTCAGCGGTGGTTTTAAACACAAGGCTGCTTAAAGGTTCCCCTGTAGCTGGTTTAAGTTCTTCTTTTTCCTTGGTTGCTGGGTTTACCGCTGTGATGGCGCCGTGTTCTTCAGGCGAAGGAAAGAAGTCGCAAATGGCGTCAAGTAGTGCCTTTGTACCGATACTCTGTAATGCCGCGCCGGCGAAAACAGGAACCAATTTCCCTGAAACCGTTGCCTTCTTTATAGCCGGAAGAATTTCCTCATTGCTTATTTCCTCTCCCTCTAAATACTTGGTTAAGAGCTCGTCATCGACTTCAACGGCTGCCTCTACTAACTTCTCACGGTAGGAAGTGGCTTGTTCTGCAAGCGAAGAAGGAACATCGGTTTCCTTTAGATCGGCTCCAGCGTAGCCTTTCATGTTCATCAGGTCTACGAAACCTTTGAAATCGCTCTGTGAGCCTATGGGGAGTGTAGCAGGCAGACATTTTGTCCCCAACTTAGCCTGAATTTGTTCTAGAGTGCTGAAGAAATTGGCATTCTCTTTGTCCATCCTGTTGATGAACAGCAGGCGAGGTAAGTTTGCTTCTTCCACATAATCCCAAACTTGCTCTGTTCCCACCTCTACTCCCGAAGCGGCGCAAACCAGGATTATCGCCCCTTCGCTAACGCGCAAACCAGACTTCATTTCACTGGTAAAATCAGCGTAGCCTGGAGTGTCAATGAGATTTATTTTCGTTTCCTTCCATACTTGGGGAAGCAGCGATAGATTCACGCTCATCTGTCGCTCTATTTCAAGGGGGTCGTAGTCGGACGTAGTAGTTCCATCCTCGACATTACCTAAACGTTTAATAGTCCCCGAAGCGAACAACATTGATTCGGCAAGCGTGGTTTTGCCTACACCATAATGAGATAGCAATACGACATTGCGGATTTTGTCTGGTCCGTATTGGGTAGCCATTATTCTACTTTGATGCTCCTTCCTTTATGATTCACTGAATCTATTACTTGCCTGGAACTCGATTTTCAACCTTCCATCGATTTTGCCCACGCCCGCTTTGCCAATATGCAGAATGATTCGCATTCCAGTTATTATAAGCTTCTTCAAAC
>CAYVCJ010000087.1:0-3782 GCA_964450165.1 uncultured Dehalococcoidales bacterium | reverse complement strand
CTGGCTGCCGTTTCTCGAGCGCTAGCTCGCTCCATAATTGGTCTGATATCGCTAATTCCATACTTAACGACTCCAGCGAGGTCAGCATGCCCGGGTCGAGGAGAGGATACCGTCTCGGCCTCCCAATCTCGCCAATCCTTATTGTGGATGAACAATGCAATCGGACTTCCTGTGGTAAGTCCACGCCAAAGTCCCGAGATAATCTCAACCTTATCTTCCTCAATCTTCATCCGGGAACTACGCCCATAACCTGCCTGACGGCGTCTTAATTCCCTGTCGATATATTCGGTCTGTAACGGCAAGCCGCTCAGCATGCCATCAATTATGGCGGTCAAGCCCTTTCCATGGGATTCACCAGCGGTGATAAAGTGAAATCGTTCCATCAGCTTCCCTTATAGTCAGGCACAAAACTATTTATAATCTCACTTGCTTTCATGCAATGTCAAATCCCCCTTACTCCCCCTTTTCTAAAGGGGGATTTAGAGGGATTTTTATACGAAGTTATGCGGGATACTATAATTATCACTTCCATTCAGGGAGAGGCGCGATATCGAGGCTGAGGATAAGCATGGGTTAATGTTTCCAGTAAAACAATATCCTGCCCGCTTAACCCCAGCAGTCTTAACTTAAGCAGGCTGCTTAATTCAGATGAGCTTAACTCAAAAAGCTCGCTTAAGATGGAAATCGACCTGGGTTTATAATATTCCACCTTTGGAGATACAGCTCCGGATAACTCCGTTGCCACTTCCACTGCTTTATCTAATCCACCTAATTCATCCACCAGGCCAAGTTCCTCAGCCTCAACACCGGTATAAAGCTGTCCTGTAGCCAAGCTCCTTACCTCTTCCTTGTCCATTCCCCTGCCTTCAGCAACAACGGCGATGAATTGCTCATAATATTCATCAACCAGATGTTGCATGATTTCCTGCTCCTCAGGTGTCAGGTTTCTATACCCGGCATACATATCCTTATGCTCACCACCGGTGAAAGTCTGCATCTCAATACCCAGCTTGTCGAACAAACCCTTGAGGTTTGGTATCTGGGCAATAACTCCAATGCTTCCAGTCAGCGTGCCAGAAAGAGCTACTATTTTGTCCGCCTCGCATGAAATGTAATAGCCGCCAGAAGCAGCCATTGACCCCATGCTGACCACAACAGGCTTGGATTGCTTGGCCTGTTCTATCTCCTCCAGAATTTCCTGACAGGGCGCTACTTCGCCACCTGGACTGTCTACACGTAGAATAACTGCCTTTACTGCACTATCGCCCTCCGCTCTCTTTAATTGTTCCCTTACCAGCTCCGGAGTAATAACTTGACCATACATAAACGATCCACTTGTGCCGGTAATAGCACCGGTGAGTGGAATGACTGCAATTTTATCCCCGCCAACTCCGCTGGGTACCAAAGTGCAGCTAACTGGAATTAGCATTGCCAGAACCAGTACCACCGCTACTCCAATAATAGCCATTCTCCCCTTTTTCATTTCTCCTCTCCTTACGGCATCTCTTCAAGCCTTGTAGGCATTATGTCAACTAACCGTTCCCTTAATCCAAAGTTTTGTTCCCTGATATAGTAACACAGCCAAAATATTGGAAAAAGGCGATGTTACATATAAAGGAGTGCTAAAACTTGCTTTAAACTTATAGTAAGTCCTCGAACTTCAGCATACTCAGGTCTGGAACAACGATGTCTGCTCCAGCCCGACGCAAGGCACTTTCCTCACCAATACGCAGTACACCAACAGCATAATAGCCGAGGGACTTTGCCGCCTCTACTCCCGAAGGAGCATCCTCGAATACCACAAACTTCCTTATCTTTTCCTGGGACAAAGCATTCAATTGCTCAGCGGCAAACTTTTGCATAGCTTCCTTACCACCGACATCAAGACCGCAGGCATCAACATCGAATATAGAATAAAGGCTATCTTCTTCATTCAAAACACCAAAATCATCCCCTATCTCGTCTACTATTCGCTCTCTTGAAACACCGAGCAACATACCTTTAGCATTTTTGGACGCCGATGCTGCGGCTTCCCATATTCCAATACTTTTTGCTTTTAACAGCAATGGGATTGCATCCCCAAATAGTTTGAACTTTCCTTTCTTTATAAACTCTTTTATGAGGGTATTTTTCTCACTGCAATACTTCTCCAGAAGCTTAGCCTTCTCCTCCTCTGTGACTGCTCCAAGTCGCTCATATACACCATTTAACTGCAATATATTGTTCCCCCCCTCGTATCGAGGTCTGGAAGCCACGTGAGTGAAGTAAAAATCTGAGCTCAGTTCTTTTATGTGCCATGGCTCTTTCATCGCTGTGACACGCCAAGCCTCTTCATGAGGGCTATCTACGACAATGCCATCGATATCCCAGATGAAACCAACGTCCTTTGGGAGATTCATTTTCATTTGGCCACTGTCGTTAATTTACCGGCTCCAATATAGCATGCTTTGTTATAAATGCTCATCGGCAGCTTGATTTTCTTATTCCTTGAGCTTAAAAGTACCTCCACTTTATCTCCGGATACCCAAAAGCTAATATTGTTCCCTCTCCAAATCAGCTTGAATTCCAGACTCTGCCAGTTTCGCGGTAACCTGGGATTTATGGAAAGTATGTCTCCCTTTACTCTCACCCCGGCGAAGCCATTAATTACTAGCTGCCAGATACCCCCTAAGGACGCAGCATGCATGCCCAACTCAGTATTACCAAAATAGTCTTTAAGGTCACCATTTACTGCATAGCGGAAATATTTATATGCCTTATCAATATCGTTTAGCTCTGTAGCGAGAATAGCGTATATGCAGGGGCTAAGCGATGATAAGTGGGTAGTCCGAGCATCATAGTAATCAAAATTCGTCTTTTTAATGTCCGCAGTGAAATCATCGGGGAATAAATGCAGTAGCAACATGACATCTGCTTGTTTCACCAATTGAGTGTGCTTTAGCTCTTCTTCATCTTTGGAATATATCGGCATACCTTTTTCATCCCATTGTTCAATAACGTCGTTTCTTTTCCCAAAATAACCCTGAAACTCCTCGATCAATCCATTTTTACCAATTAGAAACATAATCTTATTGCCAATGTCTCTCCATTTCTCTACCTCGTTCTGGCTTAAATCCATCTTTTTAGATAACTTTTTCAGACGGTTTGGATACATCTCCAGCAATTTGTTGTAAAGCTCAGCGGCATACAGTAGATTCCATCGTGCCAGGTAGTTAGTGTAAGAATTGTTATCAACACCTTTATGATATTCATCTGGACCGGTCACTTCTTTCACCTCATATAGAGAAAGATTCTTATTATAGCTAACGCGGCTTGCCCAAAATCGTGCCGTTTCAAATATCAGTTCAGCACCATAATCCAACATAAATTTATCGTCCTTAGTTACCCCATAATATGTCGCAACAGCATAAGCTATGTCACTTACGATATGATGCTGTATTTGCCTGGTGTATACCTCAATCAGGACTCCATCCGGCCCCCTCCACCACTTAGGAGTTTCGTCCTCACCGCTAGCCGCCGATTCCCAGGGGAATAGTGCTCCTTTATATTTTTCGAGTTTTGCTTTAACCCTTGCTTGACTCAACCGACGATATCGATAAAGCAATAAATTTCTGGCAATCTCTGGCTGGGTATATATGAAGAAAGGAAGTATATAGATTTCAGTATCCCAGAATATATGTCCCTTATACCACTCGCCAGACAGCGACTTGGCAGCAATGCTCACATCCAGGTCTTCAGGCGGCGCCGCTATCAGCAGGTGATATATATTGAACCTGATTGCC
>CAYVCJ010000086.1:0-3822 GCA_964450165.1 uncultured Dehalococcoidales bacterium | reverse complement strand
TTGGCGCCGACAACGAGTTCCACCTCTCCAGGCTATGTGGGCCTGACTATAACTGTAACCGGCGGTGGCTTTGAGCCTGGTATCTCACTGACCATTATTTATGAGGATAAGACAGCCAGCACTGTTACCACCAGTGATGGCAATTTTCCCTCTACCGGTACTGTTATTTTTGAGGCTAAAGGAATGCATGGTGCACAGGAGGTAGTTGTGGAGGGCATGCCAGAAGTCAATGCTATCTTCTTTATGGAGGAGAACCCGCCACCGGCTCCAGAGCCTCTCTTGCCAGCAAATGGCACTGGAGTTGGCTTTGTGGGCAAGGTAGCTCCCACATTTGAATGGTCCAATGTAACTGACGCGAGTGGCATCGCCAGCTACGAGTTGCAGATATCCACCGATAGCATAAATTTCACTGCTCCTGTAGTTTCTCTCTCCATCCCCAGCGAAAACGTTACCGCTCTCGATGACACTATCGCTTATGCTTTACCTAAAGAGCATGCCTTGTCCGGCGGCACCTACTATTGGAAAGTCAGGGCTGTAGACGCCGCAGCGAATGAAGGACACTGGACCATTATCCAGTCTTTTCATACCGGGCGGTTGCCATTATGGGGACTTATCGCTATTATAAGCTTAGCAGCGGTGGGTGTTGGTGTCCTGGTCTGGTTTTTTGTGATAAGGCCACGACGTTATTATTACGACTAATGCTATTAGGAGGTAACAGATGAAGCTAACAGTTATCGGATTGGGGCAATGCGGTTGTCGGATTGCCGACCAGTTTGCCAGGTTAAATCTTAAGGCGCGGACGGAGCGCAAGGCAGTCATTGCTCCGCATGTCCTGGCGGTGAATACTGACCAGGCTGACCTTACCGGATTGCAGTATGTTAAGAACGATTACATGCATCGCATACTTATTGGCTTGCGTCAGACACTGGGACATGGTGTTGGCAAGATAAATGAGCTTGGCGCCAAGCTGGCTAAGGAGGATGGCGATAAGGTGATGGATGCGATAAGGGCGGAGCCAAGGTTTTATGAAACCCATGGCTTTATGATTGTCGCTGGCGCTGCCGGTGGCACTGGCTCGGGAGGGATACCGGTGATCGCCAGGATGATTAAAGAGCGATATCTCAGCAAGCCCCTTTTTGCCCTTATTGTCCTTCCTTTTGAGCATGAGCAGTCAACTGAAGATCGAAGTGTTTACAATACTGCCACCTGCCTTAAATCAGTCTACGATGTAGTGGATGCTGTTTTCCTGGCGGATAACCAGAGATATGTCAGAAAGGACATGAGTCTGATAAATAATATGGAAAAGATAAACCGGCAAATCGCTGAGCCTTTTTACGATTTGTTATGTGCTGGCGAGGTAACTAAGGGTAAGTTCGTGGGTTCAAGGACAGTGGATGCTGGTGATGTGATTGCCTCTATTGAAGGGTGGACCACTGTTGGTATCGGGAGGACTGTGCTCCCCAGTTTTCGCTTCCCCTGGGAGATAAATAAGAAAAAGTTCCGTGATAAAGCTTTGGAGAGCTTCAGGGGAACGCAGGCTATGGATGCTACCTTGAGTGAACTTTCCATCGACTGCAACCCCAGGGATGCCGGCAAAGCGCTGTACATCATCGCCGGGCCGGGCAGAGAGATGAACATGGATATGGTGAAAAACGTTAGTGGCTATATTAAAGAGCTTTCCCCGAATGCCATGATAAGGGGAGGCGATTTCCCTGCCGAAAAGCATTTCATTGATGTTGCCGTGATATTCTCGCAGCTATCGTTTGTGCCCAGGGTGAGGGATTTTTATGAGCAAGCTACGGCTTACGCTGCGCAATATGAAGGGCAGTTATCGGAAACTAAGAAGAGAATAGATGAGTTAAGCGTTTTGAGCAAGGATTTACCCAACCTGTTGGGTGAGTAGTCAACAGCCAGCGGTCAGTAATCAGCAGTTAGCCAATGGCTGAAGGCTGATAGTTGCTAAATTCAGTTTTGAATTTAGATATCAGGATTTGTTTAGGGTTTAGTGCTTAGTATTTACGATTTCAAGCTTGGGTTCTTACATTTTAATTTGTCATTTTGACTTTTTATGTTTGATTTTTAATATTGTTTGGGATTCAGAGCTTAGAATTTAGAAATTTTTGGTTAACTATAATCTCTGGTTGAGCCTTTAGCGTGGCGAACTGTGGATTCTTTAGCAGCGACTGTTAGCAGGGCAAGGCTCATTAGAAAATCATCATGTCCCTCCCAGGGCGGAACATAGAAATTTACCGTCTGATTGGGTCGATATTGCGCCTTTGCTTTTTCCAGTTGAAACATCGTCTCCCGATACTCCCTGGAACCGTCCTGCTGGTATAGCTTTAGCCGGTTTGAATTTATGTAGGATAATAGCTCGAATCCCAGTGCGGACTTGCTCCTCTGGGTGAACGTGAATGGAATCACCTTGCTACCCAGCTCCTTCTTCAGGAAACTGGCTACAGGCTGACCAAGCCCGGTAGCATCGACAGCAATGCGATGGCAATTCCATATGTTCTTTAGAATTTCCACCATTTGTGGATATAGCTGGCTATGGGTTATCCCTGTCCATTGATACTGCTCCACTATCCTCAATACTGGCAATCTGTTGGGCATATCTACCTCAGCGATGGTGATAACGGTGGAATCCTGGCTCCTTTCCCTGTCATTGCGAACCCTTCGCTCCTTGTCATTCTGAGGGGTAAGCCGAAGCCCTGAGCGTAGCGAAGGGGAAGCGACCGAAGAATCTTGCTCAGGACGGGCTCCGCGCAGCAACGACATTTCCTGCGTGGCTTCTCCAGCCAGGTCGACGCCAGCGATATACAGAGTTCCTGCTTTATGGGGCGACTGTAGCCTTTGATGACTCCCTATCATCTGAGCTATTTGCTGCCGGGATAGAAACCTTCCGCCGCCTTTGATGGGCAACAAGGCATATTGAGTCCTGAATAGCGGGTGGTCTTCGCCAAGCCTCTCCCTCTCCTGAATAACATATCTGCCATAATCCCGGTTGTATCTGGTTATTTCCTGCCAGTCATACCTGAAGTGCCGTTTTATCCCGTCTATTCTTTCCAGCTCCAGGTTGTTCTGCTTTATCTCCTCCAGCAAGGTGTCATCATCCCAGGTTGTGCCGTAATGGATGCAGGTGACATTGGTGGCTGAACCCATAGGGCGGAACTCTTTGTTGTATTTTTCTTTTGCGACGTCCTGGGATTCGTCAATTTCTAACAGGATATCAGCGGTGTGTCCTACCACTGAAGATGATTCCTCCGCCGATAAGAATATCGCCTTGGCTTCGCCTAGCTGAATGATGTATCCCATTTGGGAGTGGTATAATCCATTGAAGCCAAAGTCATCGAGTCTGTCCTTTAATCTGGCCATGGAGATTATCGTCTGTGGCTTGAAGGTGGGGGAGCATTTAATCAAGTTTCCGCCTCGAGCCATATAAAGCGTGAGCAAAAGCAATTCCAGATGGGCTGATAGTTCGTTTTTCCCTCCCTGACGGGCAATCTCCACTGAAAAGGTCAAGCCCCTGTGGCTCTGGATGGAGTTGAGCACTGCTTTAGCTACTTCTTGCTGGTAGGGTCTTAGTTTCATAGCGGCAATTCCTGAAAGGGCAAAGATCAAAAATCAAAATGCAAAATGACACAGAAAAATTAAAAAATAAAATAT
This sequence comes from uncultured Dehalococcoidales bacterium, assembly GCA_964450165.1. Taxonomy (GTDB): domain Bacteria; phylum Chloroflexota; class Dehalococcoidia; order GIF9; family AB-539-J10; genus CG2-30-46-19. The sequence goes on along the minus strand of CAYVCJ010000086.1, from coordinate 159 downwards.
CTTTGCATTTTGAATTGTAATTTTAATTTTTTATCTTTCATTTTTGATATTGTTTAGGATTTTAGTCCGACATTTATCCCCAGGGGTAAAGCAACCTCGGTGAGCACCTTGGCAATGGCTTCCTTAAGCGAGTTCTTTTGCTCCTTGCTGGTCTGGTAT
>CAYVCJ010000085.1:0-3861 GCA_964450165.1 uncultured Dehalococcoidales bacterium | reverse complement strand
AGGGTATTGACATTTCATTACAGGGTTATTTATACTACCGTAGTCAAGTTTACTTGCGTATAATAAAGTGAGCTTGTTTATTGAACGAAGGGAGGGCTCGAAATGGCTGATATCAAGAAGCAGATTGGTGCTTTTCTTGGCAGTTTATTGGTGATTTTTGCGGTTATATTGACTATTTTGCCTATACCCATAGTTGCCTATTCTAATTATCCTTTATCGTGCAGCGATACTGAAATAGCCAGTGCTCTGGATTACTTGCGTAACAACCAGACAATTCAAGGTGATATCGGAGGTTTTGCTACTTCAGCATGGGTGACTATGGCGATAGCCGCTGGTGGGGAAGATCCACATACCTGGAAAGTGGGAAGCAATCCCTCCATCGTTGATTATTTAGAGACACATGCCGGTAATGCTAATGTTAGCATAGCTCCTGATGTTGCACGCATGATTCTGGCAATAGTAGCTGCTGGGGAAAGCCCTACAGATTTTGGTGGCATAAATTTTGTGGATGCACTAAAGACACTCTATGATGACGGGCAGATTGGTGACACATCCCTGCTCAATGACGATTTCTGGGGTGTTATGGCGCTTATCTCCGCTGGTGAAAGTCTAAGCTCGGAGATTATCGCTAATTCGGTGGGTTTTATTAAGAACAATCAAAACGACGATGGTGGTTGGAGTTGGGCTATAAATCAATCTAGCGATGTTGATGATACCGCATGCGCTGTGATGGCTTTGATTGCTGCTGGAGAAAGTTCAGGCTCGAATGCTATCGTAAATAGCTTAAATTATATTAAATCCCAGCAGGCGGATAATGGTGGCTTTCTCTCCTGGGGGGCAACTAACCCGTCCACCGATTCCTGGGCAATTGATGCCATTGTAGCTGCGGGACAGAACCCGACGAGCAGTTACTGGACAAAGAATAATAATGCCTCTATCGATGACTTACTTGGCTTTCAGAACCTCGATGGCTCCTTTCCTGATTGGCAGGGCAACCCTTCTCCCTGGATTACTGCTTATGCCATACCAGCTCTTTTAGGCAAGCCATACCCTGTCGAGGTTCTTCAGCCTCAGGCCCCCGGTTCAGTTTATGTTAGAGTTGAAGGGCAATCCAGCACTGTCTGGAGTGGTGATGTAACTGTTACCGAGTCTGATATTACGGCTGATAATAGTGGCACCACTTATCATCTATCAGACCCCACTGCTCTGGGAGCTCTGGATGAGGCTTCCAACCATGAGGAGAGGTTCTCGTATTATGTCACCGATGAATATGGAGGACTATATGCAAAATCGATAGCTGGTGAACAGCCGAGTGGAGCAAATGGTTGGATGTATCGGGTAGATTACTATAGCACTAGCGTTGGCGCTGACCAATTTATACTTGCTGAGACAACGCCTCCGGCTACTCCACATGAGGAAGTGCTTTTCTATTATGGAGCTTGGACTGACCTTCCCTTAAAGATATCTGTAAATAAAACTGCAGTGGCCAAGGGTGAGGAATTCAGTGTCATGGTGAGCGTATATAATGATACTGCTCACGATTGGTCAGCTTGCGAAAATGCTACTGTCTATGCTGACCACGATTACACCACTGGCAGTGATGGCGAGGTAAACATCACTATAGATAGGGATGGCACCTTTAAGCTCTTTGCTGAGAAAAGCGGCTGTATCCGAAGTGACAAGGTCTCAGTCAAGGTGGGGACGGGAGTGGGCTCTCAAGCACAGGTCAGTTTATCTGTCACAATTACCCCGGCGATCTCTGTTGAGGTGACTCCTGATAGTATCGATTTTGGTGATCTGGCACCAGGATATACTAGCGATGCCTGTAGTATAACTATCGAAAATAAAGGGGGTATGCCAGTTACGGTTACTGTTGAAACAACTGATCAGGCACAAGGGTTGTTTACCAATGGGCTGAAACTGGATAACAATTCCTGGCGTTTGTTTGGTAAGACAATAAATGCTAATGACAATTTGGAAACTCAAGCTAAACTGGCTGTTCCCCTGGATTACGCTGGTGTTGGCACAAAGACAGGCACTCTAATCTTCTGGGCGGAAGAATCCTGATATGCAAGGCAGATGGCTGCTCACTGCTTTTTGTTTGGTGATTGCCGTCATGCTTTTGTTTCCTGTTTCACTGTTAGCAGCTGGGGTAGGAATTGCTCCAAGGGAGCTAGAATTCAATGCTTACCTTGGCAGTTCAGCCAATGAAACTCTCTATGTGATCAACACAGGGGATAGCGAGGCGGAGTATGAGATATATGTGGACGAGGAATATAAAGACTGGTTTGATATCGCACCAAGTGAATTCACTCTAGTCCCCGCTGAGGTTAAAGAAGTAGAAGTAATTGCTTCTCCTCCTCTACTCTCACACGGTGATTATGCTATTCGCCTTTACATAATTGCCGCAAATCCCTCCCTCCAGCTGGGAGTGGGTACAGGAGTCAAGGTGCCTGTTCAGCTCCACATCGCTAGCTGGCCGTTGTATGTGGCGATTGGCATAGTTGCCTTGCTTGTAGGTTTAGCAGTGTTTTTAGTACGGAGAAGAAATAGAGCTTATTGACATTATGTTGTTGGGAGCAAAGCGAGACAATCTCTTAAAACTTGTTGTAATTGCGATTGTTGTTGCTTGCCTGTTTGCCATTCCGTTAAGCGGCTGCCGGTCAACGCCATCAGGGCAAATTGAAGTAGGGGTAATCGTTAGCCAGGACAACAGCACGCTAATGCTGGATGAATTGGTGACACTGGATAATGGCTCAACTGCTATGGATGCATTACAGCAGGTGGCTACCGTGGAAATGAAGTACGGGGGAGGATTTGTGGGGGCGATAAACGGCGTCCGCTCTCAGTATCCAGGAACAAATAAAGATTGGTTCTATTATGTTAATGAGGTATCACCAAATGTCGGAGCTGCTGCCTACATACTCCATGATGGTGATGTAGTGCATTGGGACTTCCATGAATGGTAAGCTACAAATATAGTGACAAAGGCACGGTCATCCACAGGCTTAATCCGTGGTGTAAGTTAGCCTGGATTGCCGGTGTTTGTATCCTTGCTCTGCTGTTCGATAGTCCCGTTTATCTTCTTCTACTCTCTTTATCTACGTTACCGGTAATTTTGGCAGCCAGGGTATGGAAAGAATGGCTTTCGGTGATGAAGTTCGCCTTCTTTTTATGCTTATTAATCATAGTCGTCAATGCCCTGGTAAGCAATCAAGGTTCTCATGTTCTATATCAATTTCCCTTTGCAATTCCCATAGCCGGTGCCCCTCGAATAACTCTGGAGGGGATACTCTGGGGGGTGGGAAATAGCTTGAGATTGCTGGCGATAATCTCCGCTTTCACTGTGCTTATGTTTGCCATTCATCCTGATGACCTTATGTTGGCTATGGTTAAGGCGAAATTACCTTATAAATCAGTTATGGTGACAAGCTTGTCCACTAAATTTGTTCCTGCTCTGATTGATGATGCTCAACGTATTGCTGATGGAAAGAAGAGCAGGGGACTGGAGCTTGACAAGGGAGGGCGGATTCAAAGAGTCAAAAGCTATGCCTCCATCGCTATTCCATTGTTATCCAACTCCCTGGACCGCGCTGTCCAGGTGGCTGAAGCAATGGAGTCACGGGCATTTGGCTCGGGGCAAAAGAGGACTTTTTATAAGGAGTTGAAACTAAGTAAAGTTGACATAACTATTTTATCGTTCGTTTTTTCCTCTATTGCCTTTGGAATCTTTTTGCGCTGTTTGGGGCAAGGAGGATACCAGTATTATCCCGTTGTCGAGGCTGTCAGCCTTACTGCTTCAGAATGGGCTATGTTATTTGTTTTACTACTTCTGGTTAACACCATGCCTATCCTGGCTTT
>CAYVCJ010000084.1:0-3942 GCA_964450165.1 uncultured Dehalococcoidales bacterium | reverse complement strand
AGCCATTCTTGCCTCAGTTTGTTAGCCTCAGCCAGTGTCTCTTTTAGCCTTTCATCGCCTGAATTCACCAGGTGACGATATCTTTGCAGCTCATCGATATACCTATCGAGCCAGTGAAGTATCGCCTGCTGGTTGGTAAAGCAAATCTGCGCATTTACCTCAGCACTTCCCGAAGCCAGCCGGGTAACGTCACGATAGCCGGAAGCAGCTAGCTTCCTCATCTTCGCCCAGGTAGGTTCACTGGCGGTGCTTGTCACCAGAGCGGCTGAGAGCAAAAAGGGAAGGTGGCTGGTGCCAGCCACAAGCTCATCATGCTCCTCAGCTCCAATGAAGAACGGTATCGCTCCTATCTTCTTCACCATCTTGATTAGCTCATCCACCACCTGTGACGAAGCCTTCTTGGCTGGAGTAAGACAATAAACAGACCCCTGGAATAAATCAGCCTCGGCAGCCTTGATTCCGTAGGTCTCCTTCCCCGCCATGGGATGCCCGCCGACGAAGTCCACCGTTGGTGGCAATAAATCCCCAGCCCATTTCATAACCTCAACTTTGGTGCTCCCCGTGTCGGTAACTATACAGCCATGGGGAAGAGAATCTGCTATCTTGGACATGATTTCCTTTATAACAAGGACTGGAGTGGCAATGATGACCATCTTAGCTTCTTTTACCGTGTCCTCGAGGCTCATTTCTACTCTATCAACCATCCCCATATTCACTGCCAGCGAGGCAGCTTCAGGACGACGAACATAGCCAATTATTTCGAGATTCTTCGCCTGCGGCTCAGAATGACTTTCTTCAGTCTTCTTCAAAGCAAGCCCGATGGAACCGCCGATAAGCCCCAGCCCGATGATAGCAACACGCACACCCTTATTATGTCATTGCCATCAAGGCATGACAATCCTTGTTGGCAGAATAGGAATCGTTAATCACCCAGCAGAAATCAATTCAATCTCAAAGAGCTTAGGCCACAATTTTCCGGTCACAAACAAGCGAGCATTCTCTGCGTCATAGGCAATGCCATTGAGGACATCAACCGGCTCACTGCGGTCTTCGGGAGTTAAAAGCCCTTTCAACTCTATCCAGCCAACCACCTGACCCATCTGAGGGTCAATCCTGGCAATGCGGTTTGTTTGCCAGACATTGGCATAGATTTCTCCTTGAACATATTCCAATTCATTGAGTCTGTTCACGGAACCATCGTTGTCATATACTCCAACCCGACCAATTTCCTCAAAGGTTTCAGGGTCTAGGAAATACAATGTTGCCGTTCCATCGCTCATAATCAAACGCTCTCCGTCATGGGTAATGCCCCAACCTTGAGTGGAATAATTGAACTCTTGTAGTAACTCAAAGCTGTCCCTATCATAAACAAAACCGACATGCGACTGCCAGGTCAACTGGATGATGTCGTTTCCATAAACGGTCACACCCTCACCGAAAAATTGGGCTGGTAACTCATGAATTTGCAACACCTCTCCAGTTTCCAATTCCACCCTGCGCAAAGTGGAGCGTCCATTAAGCCCTGTTCCTTCGTATAAAACGCCGTCTTCAAAAACCAACCCTTGTGTGAAAGCACTTCGGTCATGAGGATAGGTGTTGACAACATTGTAACTATAGACTGGAGTGATATTAGAAGTTGTGGGAGCCGGGGATTCTGAGCAAGAGCAGGCACAAACCGCTCCTAACAATGCAAGGAGCCCCAGGACAATGATGGCAACCCGCACGCCTTTATTATGTCATCGCCATCAAGGCATGGCAATCCTTACTACCAGCCCGTTCTTGTCATTGCGAGGAGTCGCGAAGCAAACTGGACCGAGATTCCTCGCTTTAGGCTCGGAACAAGCTCCTCAATCCCATGCCCCGCCGAGATTGCCGCGCCTTCGGCTCGCAATGACAATGGGAGAAGGCACACAATGACAATTAGGAAAGGGAGCGCAATGACAGGTGAAGGGGGCTCGCAATGACAAAGGGAGGAGGCATGCAATGACAAGGGGAAGGGCTGGCAGGGATGCGCTTATGCTATTGCCGGGAAACCCTAAACTCAGTTCAGTAGCTATCAGCTATCAGCTATCAGCTTTCAGTTTTCAGCTATCAGCCTTCAGCTTTATACTGTCTTTTTCCCCATTTTTGCGTTTTGACTTTTGAGTTCTTTATATTGTTTAGTACTAGTGAAAAACCAATACCCAAAAATTTGATGATGAAATGCATGAAAGAATTAGCTAAGATTAGAGTAAGAGCACCCATTAAATGTGGAGATATAGTTTGTGAAAATATCTTAAATACCGGGGTAAACACAATCGCATCCCGAGATCTGCCGGAAGAGAGGTGAAAATGGAAAAATATATAATCGCCCATGATTTAGGGACAACCAGCAATAAGGCGGTGCTTGTTACTACAGATGGCAGAATAGTTGATTCTGTGGGACAAAGCTACCCCTCGGGCATCATTATGCCTAAAGCAGGCTATGCGGAACAGGTCCCTGATGAATGGTGGAATGCAGTTGTTTCGACAACAAAAGCCCTTCTGAAAAAGACCCAGATTAAATCTGATGATATTGCCGGAATGACGTTTGCCACCCAGATGCAAGGCTTCACGCCGGTAACAAAGGAGGGTAAGCCTCTTACTAATAGTTATATATGGATAGATGCCAGGGGAGCCAGGTTAGCCAAAGAAAGGCTATATAAGGGGCTAATAAAGATTAAAGGCTATCCTCCACTCAAGATTTTGAATTTCCTGCGAATAACAGGCGGAGCACCCAGCATCACCACCGGTAAGGACCAAATTCCGAAGATTTACTGGTTGGAGGAAAACATGCCTGAGATATATAAAAATTGTTACAAATTTCTTGATGTAAAGGATTATATAATCTTCAAGCTGACAGGCAAGATGGTCACATCCACAGACCTTGCGGTAGTATGGTGGCTCCTCGACACCAGGAAGAACAGTCCTCAATATAATCATTGGTCTCAGAAGCTCTGTAACATGGCTGGTATCCCTATGGAAAAGCTTGCTGAAGTCCAAAGCCCTACTTTCATTGTTGGCGGCCTGACGGAAGAGGCAGCAAAAAAGACAGGTTTAAAACAGGGGACGCCGATAATAAATGGAGCAGGCGATATGACCTGTGCCGCTGTCGGTTCAGGGGCAATGCATGACGGGGAACTCCACATCAATTTGGGTACATCGGGCTGGATAGGAGGCCACGTAACAAAGCGGAAGGTTGATATTGCTCACTACACTGGTTGCGTCGGAAGCGCCCATCCTGAAAAATATTATCTTGTCATGGGACATCAGGAACTATCTGCTGGGGCGTTCGAATGGCTGATTAGAGAAGTGCTCTATCCTAAAGAGGCGCTATGGAAGCAGACAGACGTGGAAGCGGAAACACCACCATATGCTCTTTTTGAAGAAGAGGCGAGTAAGATTCCCCCAGGGTCTGATGGGCTAATATTTACTCCCTGGCTCTTTGGTGAGCGCTGTCCTCTTGATGATGATACAGTGCGGGGCGGTCTGCACAACTTAAGTCTTGATCATTCCCGAGGTCATATAATCCGTGCTGTCTATGAAGGAATAGCCCTTAATCTGAAGTGGGCTTTATTTACAGTCGAGAATTTGTATTCTAAGGTCGATGAATTACGGATAGTCGGCGGCGGGGCGACAAATGACCTCTGGTGCCAAATTATAGCTGATGTAATGGACAGGAAAATACAAAGAGTCGAAGATGTGCAAACGGCAGTGGCAAGGGGAGCTGCCATGCTCGGCAGCTTCGCTCTGGGTTATATAAAAAACTTCGAGGATATAGGAAAATATATAAAGGTTGAAAGGACATTTAGCCCCGACAGTAGAAACAGGGCCATATACGATGAGCTTTTTGGTAAGTTCAAAGAGATTTATAAGCTCAACAAGAAATGGTATAAGGCTTTGAACGGATAGGTTAGCTGGCTC
>CAYVCJ010000083.1:0-4023 GCA_964450165.1 uncultured Dehalococcoidales bacterium | reverse complement strand
TTCAGCGTCCTTATCTGCTATTATTTCCTGCTTTGCCAGCATCCTGGCATGGGCGATGCTTCCTTCAATATCCTGGCGATATAACCGCTGGTCAAAGGGGATAGAGGCGAGGTAATCCTGTGCCGTTCTGTTAGTCCCTTTTTGAAAACGACCGCGCTGGTAACTCATCTAAGTTTTGCCTTAACCACCAAGAGAAAATCTTGATACTTTCCTTGCCTATTTGTCAACTAGGTTAAGTTAATTTCTGAAAGTTGGGAACCCAGAATAGCAGCCATGGGTTAGCTCGGATGCAATAGGTTTGCTAGGCTGATTGGTCGGGGTGTAAGGAGGACGGCTTGAATTGTTGGGGATAAAACAGGGAAAGTATCATCGTTCAAAGATGGAACGGTCAATATCAGATGCGATGCATCTTTTTTCTATCGCTTTGGTGGTTCACGACGCGTGGTTCCAAAAGTTTGAATCAGCGCATCCCAGAGTCTATCTAGTGGCAGGTCATCATAATAATGGCCGAGGTCCTTCACGTATTCGATATGTAATTTGGCATCGCGATTGTGAGAATGAAACATGGCATCGTTCTTGCCATCAAACTCCACCGGAATAATCCAGTGCCTTTCACACATCTTTAGGTCAAAAGCGGGGGTAGCCTTAACCCACTTTCCATTTAGATATAATTCGGCGTAGCCGTGAAAAGGAAGTATATTTGTTCCCAGCCATTTGAAGATTTTCTGTGGAAGAAGGTTATTTCTAAGTCTAGCGAATCCCAGGCCAGTGGGGATTCCTGCGGCTCGGGCTAAAGCGACGAGAAGAACCGCTTTTTGAACACAATACCCCTCCTTTCTGGATAAAGTGTTACTTGCCCGAAAGTGTTCAGGAAGGAATTTTGGTGTATACAGGTTATATTTAATTTCATCCCTCACAAAATAAAAAAGGCTTTTGGCTTTCTCAATAGCATCTTCCCGCCCTTTAGTTAAATCTTTGGCCTTATCTTGTATGGATGTATTGTTACAATCAATGACGGATGTCGGTTTCAGATACTTCTCCATTTCCAACCCGCTTTCCAAGTTCAATGCCGAGAGTGGAGAATCGTTCCTTATTCAGGCGGTTTCGGATGTTGCGCCTTGGACTCGGTTCTTATCGGCAGTCCCCAGATATGGATGAAGCCAGGAGAGGCACTCTGGTCAAAGGCGTCACCTTTATCATAAGTAGCCAGGCTGTAATCATAAAGGGAATAAGGCGATTTTCTGCCTACTACCTGGCAACTGCCCTTGTAAAGCTTAACCTTTGCTTCTCCGATAACATATCTTTGGGAACTATCCACATAGGTAGCCAAATCTTGGCGAAGTCGGGAGAACCATAACCCATTATAAACAAGGTCAGCATATTCACCAGCCACAATATTGTTGAAACGAAGCTGGTCTTTGGATAGAGTTATTGCTTCCAGTGCCTGGTGAGCTTTAGTTAACACGGAGGCTGCCGGTGTTTCATATATCTCTCTTGACTTTATGCCTACTAATCTGTTTTCAACATGGTCAATTCTGCCCACGCCGTGTTTGCAGGCTATATCATGAACTTGCTGGATGAGCGCCACACCATTCAGTCGCTGCCCGTCAATGCTTATCGGTATTCCTTCATCAAAACCGATGGTGATGTAATCGGCCTCATCCGGTGTTTCCTTGGGCGACTTTGTCCAGACAAAGACATCATCAGGAGGTTCAGTCCACGGGTCCTCGAGAACGCCGCATTCGATGCTCCTGCCCCACAAATTCTGGTCGATGGAATAAGGGCTGGCTGCAGTGATAGGGACAGGGATATTATGGGACTGGGTGTATTCAATTGTTTGCTCCCGGGTCATATTCCACTCTCTGGCGGGAGCAATTATCCTGAGTTCGGGAGCTAAGGCTGCCACGCTCACATCAAATCTAACTTGGTCATTGCCTTTACCGGTGCATCCGTGAGCTACTGCCAGGGCGTTTTCCCTTTTAGCTGTCTCGGCCAAAAGTTGAGCAATCAGGGGGCGACCTAGAGCTGTGGCTAGAGGATATTGCCCTTCGTAAATAGCATTGGCTTTAAGGGCAGGAAAGACAAAGGAATCAATGAAGGGTTCCCTGGCATCAATGACAAATGCCTTTATCGCTCCAAGGTTGAGTGCTTTCTGCTTGATAGCTTCAAGGTCAGCCACATTGCCTATATCTACGGTAAGGGTGATGACATCCATATTATATTTTTCTTTCAGCCATTTTATGGCTACCGAGGTATCCAAACCACCGCTGTAAGCTAGTATTACTTTGTCCATTCGCTTCCTTTCTCAGTGAAAATATTTCTCAAAATGTTGATTGCTATATCTACCTCCTTTTCAGTGATAATGAGAGGAGGCATAAAACGAATAGCATCCGGCTTTACTTTGTTGATCAGTAAGCCTTTGTCAAGGCAAGCTGTAACCACTTGCTGGGCCATTTCATGGTCAAATTCCATAGCTAGCAAGAGTCCCTTGCCTCTCACTTCGGTGACGAAGCTGAATTGCTGTTTCAGCCCTTGCAATTTAGCCATAAGGTAAGTTCCAGTTTGCTTCGCCTTTTCAGGTATGTCGTTATCGATGATATATTTCATAGTAGCGTAGGCGGCAGCGCAGACCAGTGGATTGCCGCCAAAGGTAGTGCCGTGCTCACCTGGGGTGAAAACCGAGGCTTTTTCTTTGGCTAAAAAGGCGCCGATGGGCACACCACTGCCTAGCCCTTTGGCTAAAGTCATTATATCTGGCTCAACATTATATTGCGCGTAAGCGAAGAGAGTGCCTGTCCGACCGATTCCAGTTTGAATCTCATCCAAAATGAAGAGGATTCCCTTCTCGTGGCACCAATCCTCTACCTTTTTAAGATAGTCCTCATCTGGCACATTGACTCCGCCTTCGCCCTGGACTGGCTCCAGCATCATCCCACAGGTTTTTTCATTTGTCGCTCTCTTTATTGCCTCAATGTTATTATACTCAACGGTTATGAAACCGTCAGGCAAAGGAGTATAAGGTTGCTGGAATTTCTCCTGTCCTGTAGCTGCGGTCATAGCTAAGGTTCTGCCGTGAAAGGAACCATAGGCTGTGATAATTTCATAAGCACTGTTGAGATGAATTTTGCCGTATTTCTTGGCTAGCTTTATTGCTCCTTCATTAGCCTCAGCACCGCTGTTGCAGAAAAAGATTCTATCGAGGCAGCTATTTTCTACCAAAAGCTGGGCTAACTTTACCGCCGGGATGGTATAAAACTGGTTGGATGCCTGTATAAGCGTTTTGGCTTGCTCTTCCAAAGCATTCACTAACGCTGGATGGCAGTGCCCCAGACTATCCACAGCCCAGCCACCAACGAAGTCAAGGTATTGTTTGCCCTTGTCGTCCCATACCCAGGCTCCTTCTCCACGAACCAATGTTACAGGAAGCCTGGTTACTGTGTTCAAAAACAGCTTGTCCGCCAGTTTTTGCCAGTCGTTACTTTGGGACAATGCTTGTTCCTCCAATTCCATTCTGCAGCTCATTAAGCAAGGCGTGAGGCATTTTACCATTGATGATGCGGGCAATGGGTGCTGCCGAAAGGGCTTTGATGCCCGCTTCTATTTTGGGGAACATCCCTCCCGAAGCTGTACCAAGTTTGAGCATTTCGTTTGCCTCATCAATATTAAGTCTGGAAATTACTTTTCCTGAGCTGTCGTAGATGCCATCAACATCGGTGAGGAAGATGAGTTTCTGAGCAGCTAGAGCAGCAGCTATCTCACCAGCAGCAGTATCACCATTGATATTGAGCAATGTTAGCTTTCCGTTAACTTCCCCAAAGCTTATTGGTGCTACCACAGGCATATATCCTGATTGTAGCAGTATGTTTAGCGGAGTAGGGTCGGTAGCTATAATTTCACCGGTGTAACCTAGTTCAGAATCCTTGAGCTTTGCCCGGAGCAAATTGCCATCACTTCCGCTTATGCCTATTGCTTTTCCCTTCAGGGCTTGAATAGCTACCACCAGTTCTTTATTAACCAAGCCAC
>CAYVCJ010000082.1:2132-4033 GCA_964450165.1 uncultured Dehalococcoidales bacterium | reverse complement strand
AAGGAAAGAACTTCATCTGAAGGATTAATATGGGATGGCTTGAGATGCCCTAAAGCAGCACCCTCAGCCTGCCGCTGAGCTATGTAGCTGGAGAAGGCACCCTGGGGAAGCAAAGTAACCTTTATCGGCTTTAAGCCAAGCACAACCTCTGGATCTCCATAAGCACTATAAATATTATAATGATAGACGCTGTCTAATTTTATAAGCTCGTCATATACTGCTGCGATGACCTTCTCACTGGTAATATAGTTATACTTCGGTTCAATATAGATATGCAATGCCGGTTTATCCTCAATTGCCTCCTTGCGCGCCGTCCAATCTGTGTAGGGAATGCCGGTGTTTTCAACTGCCTGCCAGATTAGTTTCTCTGTTAGATGGCCAAACCCAGTAATATCAATGATCTCATCAGCACGTCTCTCAAATACCATCTGCGGTAGAGCAATGTTCAGCTTCTCATTTCGCAGTGAGGTAATCCTGACCATGTCGCCGATTCTATATCGGGTCATAACGCCGCCGTGAAGACTGGTGAGGACGATCTCATAGTTCTCACCTGTTTTCACCTCATCGAGCAAGATAGTTTTCAGCTGGTAGGAATGGTCTAACTGCCATTTGAGCCACTCCCTTTCCGGAATGAATTCAAGGAAGTTGAGATTGGGAATAAAGGTCATGCCTTCATAATCCCAGGTTTGCATGGCACAAACTCCGCCTTCAGTACTGCCATATACCTCAAGCGGATACCTCCCCCATAGCTCATTCACCCTTTTGCTGAAAATGGCGCTGTCGCTGCCTCCACCTATAATTGCCTTAAGAGACCAGAGGTCTTTGGGAAGCATAGGACGATGAGCTCGTCTGCTTTTGATTAACGCTTTCATCACACGGAGTAGCCCCCTGGGGTGAGCCAGCAAGGGACGAAGATTTATTCCTCCCGATTGCTGTTTGATTTGTTCTCCTACAGCAACCAGGACAGAGGGTAAACCACCAAAGCCATCGAGCCCCCGATACAAGGCTTCCTCAAAACCAGCCTTTATCCTACCCTGGAAGGATAAGCCCTCTGCGTTAGAAGGCAGCAAGTCATAGCCAATCGCCTGCTGTGCCAGGTAAGAAGCGATACCGGTCCCATACTCTGGAGGCCCCATAGTATATAATATCTTGAGGTGCTCCCTACCCTGGGAGACATCACCTGGACCATCGCAGGCGGCAAGGACCATCATCGCACAACATACCTTCTCATATTCAAGTGCGAAGTCCTCCGACATGGGTACCCATTTAACATCATATTCCCCCGTTTTCCCAGAGGTTCGCACCCAGTAAGCTGGCTTTGCCGGCAGTACATCCTCCCTCCTCTCTGCAAGCTCAGGGAGGTAATCAGCATAGGTAGTGAGCGGCACCTGTTCACGAAATTCCTCCACAGTGCCTGGCATAGTTCCGTGCATCAGCTTCCGACCCAGCCTACAGCTCTTCAATAGCTCGAGCTGCTCCAGCAGCAGCCGCTTCTGTATGGTCATAAATTGCTCCAGACTGAGGTCAATAAAGCCACAGCACATCTGCCATAGCTCTTCCTGCCTCCCCTGCCGCAGTAAATCAATTGGTCTCGTCATAATACACCTCCCCTATTTCTCCGTGTCATACTGTCTTCCCAGCGCCACTCTCACCTACCCGGGGCATATCAGCTATTATTTCAACATTAGACCGCCAATGATTCATCGACACCACGCTCTCTAGTACCATAGTACTATGACTATCTTACCATAGGGATGGCTGAAAATGTCAATTGAGCGTACTTGTTTATATGATTAGTGATATCTCTGAAAAAGCCGACCGTGTCAAGTTTCTCGAGCAGGTCACTTCCTATATATCTCTCCGCGTCGATAAGGCGCAATATTATGTTCAGGCTGGGCGCT
>CAYVCJ010000082.1:0-2032 GCA_964450165.1 uncultured Dehalococcoidales bacterium | reverse complement strand
TCCTATATATCTCTCCGCGTCGATAAGGCGCAATATTATGTTCAGGCTGGGCGCTTTGTGCAATCTCATTGGTGACTTTCCCTGAGTATTATAGAGGAGGCCCGTCATTGTGACGGCATCAAGACTACCTGTGATGGGTGGAAGTATGTTTTAATGTATAGAAGTATCAACTTTGAAGGAGCGATTGGATGGATGAGATAGAGTTAAAGGTTACCAAGCGGGACATTCTGGGTAAGAAAGTCAGGTTTTTGCGTCGGCAGGGGATTACACCGGTGCATCTTTTTGGTCATGGTATCGAATCACAGGCATTACAATGTGATACCGCCAGGCTTCAGCAGGTGTTAGCTGAGGCAGGCAAGACGAAGCTAATCAATTTCAAGATCGATGGTGAAAAGAAGGCGAGGTCCGTTATAGTTCGTGAAGTTGAGATAGAGCTGCCAAGACGTGGATTGGTGCATGTAGATTTCTATCAGGTAAGAAAGGCGGAGGAAATGAAGGTAGAAGTTCCTGTTGTTTTGGTTGGGGAAGCGCCAGCGTTGAAGTCAAGGGAGAATACGCTGCTGCAAGAGCTCGACACCTTGAGCGTTGAGTGCCTCCCGGCCAATATTCCTGCGAGTGTAGAACTAGACATCAGTTCCCTCACCGAGTCAGACCAGGTGCTGCGGGTGAAGGATATTGAGATGGAGAAGGGGGTTACTGTCCTTAACGACCTGGAAGTGGTAGTGGCGAAGATTAGTGCGCGACGTGTAGAGGAGGTAGTAGAAGAAGCGGTTGAAGCTCCCGAAGAAGCCCCGCCACCTGAAAAGGAGCCAAAAGAGGAATAATGATAAAAACGAAGCTCTGTGAGTTATTGGGGATTAAATATCCCATAATACAAGCAGGCATGGGGCCATTTCAAACGCAGAAGCTGGCTGAAGCAGTGGCAAATGCCGGGGCACTTGGGATTATCAGCACCAGTGGCATCATTTTCGGCAGTTTGGGAATAGATTTGGGGCCCCTGACGGCAGGAAAAGGTGGCTCATACGATACGGTAACAAAATACATCCGCGAGGTAGGTAAAGGCACAAGAAAAAATGGAGCGACCTTTGGAATAAACGTTATGGTGTCGGCTGAGCTTATCGCACCAGCAATGGAGTTTGTCCGAGCGGCGGTCAATGCGCGGGACGAGGATCCTGCTATAAGGGAGAGACTTAAGGTGATAATCACTTCAGCGGGAGACCCTTTACCCTGGACCGATGTGATAAAGTCAAGCGGGCTCAAATGGTTTCACGTCGTTCCTTCAGTTCGTCACGCGAAAAGGGCTGAAAAAGCTGGGGTAGATGCGGTAATCGCTTCAGGGCATGAGGGGGGAGGTCACATAGCCTGGGAGCCAGTTCATACTATGGCTATTCTTCCTTCAGTGGTCAACGCTGTGAATGTTCCTGTGATTGGCGCCGGTGGATTTTGTGATGGAGCAACGCTCGCCGCAGCTCTTGCTTTAGGAGCCGTAGGCATTCAGATGGGCACCAGATTCATCGGTACAAAAGAGGCCGATACCTGTTTTGGGGACACATGGAAGAATCGGCTTGTAAAAACCGATGAGAAAAGTACAATAGTAGCGAGAGGTTTTGTTGGTCCTTTAAGGTATCTGAGGAACGAGGCATCTGTTCAACTTGCCAGGCTCACGGTTGAGAAAGTCCCCGATTTGTTTGTGGGGCAACCTGATAAAACCATGGACCAGGCTCTTCTTGCCACGGAACTGGAAGGACATAAGGCTCTGGCGGGAGAGGATGATGAGAAGGCACTTTTCTACGGAGGAGAAGTGGCAGGAAGAATACAGGATATTCCAAGTGTGAAGGAACTTATAGAAAGAATAGTGGAGGAGGCGGAGGAGATAATAAAAGAGTTACCGGGGAAGGTTATCGTTTAACGGGTTAATGGTTGGGTAAAGCCCTGAACCAGGCCTCGTGTTGGGAAGTCCATTTGTTTCACTCGGCGCTAAGAAGGGACAAAGTGCTAAGGAATAAAGATAATCGTCTAGCCAAACGAATGA
>CAYVCJ010000081.1:0-4093 GCA_964450165.1 uncultured Dehalococcoidales bacterium | reverse complement strand
CGAAAGAATAGATTAGACCTCTTGCAGCGAATCGGGTGGGTGTATTTGCTCTTGGCGATTCCAGCCGTTTATGGCATTTTCTTGGTCTTCCAGGAGCAGAAAGGGGTACAATATAGTATCTTCCTGGGGATTTTCTTGGCATTTTTAGCTCTAGAATGGCTGTTTGATTACGTTTTGAAAATCAATTTTCGAGAGAACTGGAAGCAAAATTGGAAATGGGTACTACCCTATTTGGTTTTGTACTATGCGATGAACTACGGATTTGTGGTAATGCCGTGGAAATCCTCTTTACCATGGGGGCTCGTCATGCTCGGTCTTTTTATCATCCAGATAATCACGAATTTGAAGAGTCACCCCAAAATAAGTGGTTAACAAACCTTTAAATTGTAGTCGCTGGCAGAATGCTTACGGACTCATTTCGCGAAGTTTGGTCATAGTACAAGATAATCAAACATCCCTATGTTCGTGCATTGGTGACCTTGGGGGCGGTACTGTACGTTAGACAGAACTAAGACATTTATGCATCTAATAAAAGTAGTGTTATACTAGAGCCAGAAATGGCTATCACGGAGTCGAACTGAGATGAGAAAAGACCGACTAATTGTTGGATTGCTTTGCATCGCATTTGCAGTGTGGACTTTCTTATCTGATACCACCATTGGCCCGGCAATTGGGATTGGTGTTTTGGGTATAATTACAGTGGCAATTGCCAGAAAGAAATAGTCTACTTCTATGCCACTGCAACGTACGCATGAAAGGGCAAACATCCCGATGTTTGTTCAGTGGTAACCGCCCTACAAGACTGAAATGAGGGAGGGGAGGCTCGACGCTTCCCCCTCTCTTGTCTGTGTCGTTCTAGTGACGTCCGTGTGCGACCACACCAGATGACGGCTGACCACACCTAACCACGTCCGCTAGAGAGCGTTTAGCGACCTCCCACGATTGAGGACTGGCTATTAGGAAACCGCTGCTCTATTAATTGGCAACCTTCATTATTCTGAGTTTGGACCGAGAGCTTAGACACTTCCAATCTTGGAAGTTCGTAACATTGGCAAATAGACGGGGAGACTGCTACGAAGCCGATCTATATCATCACCAAACCCTCATCCGAATACAAAAAGCGCCAACCATGTAAGGCTGACGCCTCTAAATTGCCTGGTGGAGGCGGGGGAGGGTCGAACTCCCCGTCCATAGAAAGGTTGCCAGAATATCCTACAAGCTTAGTCAGCTCCATTTGTCTCGCTCAACTTTCATCTGCTGACCGAATCCAGTTAAGCCAGTCGATTTTTCTTATCCAATCCGTATCGACGTTGGGATTGGAGCACCTCGACTTTTTGACACCCAGTCCCAACCTTCGAGGAGAGGTTGAGGTGGATGTGTAGCTTTAATTAAGCTGCAATAGGTTCGGCATTTATTTTTTGCCATTTGTTTTGTGAGGTTAATGGCACCTCAGCTTGCGATTCTGTAGGCCTTCCTATGTCGAACCCGCGCGCCCCCGCTACCCTGGTCAGACTGCCTTTTTACCACCTCCCTTTGATTTTTAACGCACGCTCTATTTCTCTGTCTGTATCACGGCGCATAATAGTTTCGCGCTTATCGTAAATCTTCTTTCCCTTACCCACACCCAACTCGATCTTGGCAATCCCATGTTTAATATACAGCTTAAGAGGAACTAAAGTCAAACCTCGCTGCTTCACCCTCCCTGTGAGCATGGCGACCTCTTTTTTGTGGAGCAAAAGCTTGCGGGGACGGGTTGGCTGATGTGTGTTGTAGCTAGCAGCATCATACGAGGCGATGTGGCTGTTGAATAGCCAAAGTTCTCCATTTTCCGGTTTGGCATAGGCATCCTGCAGACTTACCTTCCCCGCCCTTATTGACTTGATTTCGGAGCCCTTAAGCACAATGCCTGCCTCAACTCTTTCCTCGATAAGGTAGTCGTGATAAGCTTTGCGATTGACGATTGATATTCCTGAATTTTTCGCCATATGAAAATCTTACCATTGAAATGCAAGGTTGTCATTCTGAATGGGTGAGCCGAAGCCCTGAACAAAGTGAAGGGAAAGCGAAATGAGGAATCTCTAAGATTCTTCGCCTATGGCTCAGAATGATGAAAGATGAGGTCGCTAAAACAATGTCCAGGGAAGGAGTTTAACCGAAATGAATCAAGCAGATAGATTTTACATCTTTATCACAGTTTTCTTGATTATTGCTTTGGTGAGCGGCGGTGTTATGCTGCTGACCAATCGCAATAAAATCCAGCCTATCGAGCTGGTGTTATCTCAAGGTGCGCTTCCGCAGCAAGGTGGCGAAGTTTATATTGGTGGTGCAGTCATTAACCCCGGCATCTATTCCCTCATGGAGGGCGAGACGATACAGGCCCTTCTTTCGGATGTTGGCCTCGAATCTAATGCTGACCTTAACCATATCGCTATTTATATTCTTGGAGAAGGGGAAGAACAATCGCCGCAGAGGATAGACATCAACCGGGCGGAATCGTGGCTTCTTGAAGCCCTGCCGGGGATAGGTGAAACTAGAGCTCAGTCTATCGTGAAATACCGCAATGAGAATGGTGAGTTCAAGCGGGTTGAAGATTTGCTTCAGGTCAAAGGCATCGGGCAGGGGACATTTGACAAGATAAAAGACTATATCACTATATCAGATTAGCTAAGCTTTCTTTGCCTTTAGCTCCTTCATACTAGCCAGAAAGCCTCTCCAAATCCGCTGGCTGGGCTACTTATTAGCCAAAGTATGCATCGTAATTATAGCACTTGCTGAATCAGAATTGTCCGCTTGATTTATATGGCTAACTACTTCATTATCAGCAAAGGAGAAAAGTCTCTCATTGCTGTTAGCATCATTAATGTTTTTAGGCTTTCCGAAATTGCTGAAAGCGGTTTAGAACTGAAGCAGTAAAACCTGTGTTAGGCTAAGTTTGTCTTTGCCTTTTGTTTTACCAAATAACCAAACTTCTTATGTAATAGTTCAAGTTGCTCTTTTTCTGATAAAGGAGATAGTTTCAGTTCAGCCTGTTTCTGTAGCTGACGCTTCATCTCCACGGCGTCGAATTTCTTACCATTCATAAAGCACCTCCCTTGGAGGAGTATTCCTCATCAAAACAACCTCCTATCACGGAGGTATCAATGTAGACACGCGGTCTGAAAGTATTCATATTTACCTCCTCCAAATCCGGCTAGTCAAACTATCATTAGGCAAAAACACACTTTAATACACTTGTATCTTACCATAAACAACCAAGCTAATTATAGCTACCCTTAATGCAGCGCAAACTGCTAAACTAGCTCATTACATAACCATATCAGATTAGAAGTTCTCTTATGTGGCTGCTTTATGTTAGCTGTGCCTGGGTAGCGGGTATTCTTGTAGGCTCACAAGTTAGCCTGCCATTGATAATTACCCTACTCGGTATTTTCCCATTCTTGTTTATCCCTCTTTTCCCCAATAGGAGACGGAACTTAATAGTGACGGGATTGTGCCTTTTCGCCTTAACTGGAGGCATCCTTTATTTTCCATCAAGCTTACCTCGAGTAGATGAACATTCTATTTGCTTCTATAATGAGCAAGGGATAGTAGAAACCCAGGGGATGGTGGCAGAGGAGCCCGATGTTAGAGATAGATATTGTTTGTTAACCATTTCAACCAAGAAGATAAGCATGGAGGGTGAAGAGAAGGTGGTCTCGGGTGCTGTCCTGGTGCGTGTATCAAGATATCCTGAGTATCATTATGGGGATATACTCGGGGTGACCGGAGAATTAGAGACACCACCCACATTTGAAGATTTTGACTACAAAAGCTATCTGGAACATCAGGGGATTTACTCTATCTGTTATTACCCCAGGATAGAGATTCTGGAGGAAGGCAGAGGTTTTGAACCTTTGCAATGGCTTTATTCTTTCAGGGGTAGGCTTTCTGATTCTCTGACTAAGGCTCTACCTGAGCCACAAGGCTCGTTAGCTCAGGGTATCTTGCTTGGCATAAGGAGCAACATACCTTATTCTGTGACACAAGCTTTCTCAAGGTCAGGGACTGCCCACATATTGGCTATCTCTGGCTTGCATATCAGTATCATTATCGG
>CAYVCJ010000080.1:0-4160 GCA_964450165.1 uncultured Dehalococcoidales bacterium | reverse complement strand
CAGATGCATCAGTGCCCATGAATCAACTTCTTAAGTTGCTCTGGGTTGCTGCTTCTCGCCATAGCTTCTTTAGCGGTGACCTTGTGGTTTTTCACCAGGTAAGCTAATGACTGGTTCAAAGTCTGTAGACCGTCTTTAGCACCAATTTGCATAATACCGGGCAATTCAAAGGTTCTGCTAGTGCGAATTAAGTTTCTAACAGCAGGGGTAGCAATCAAAATCTCAAAAGCCGCTATTCTTCCTTTGCCTCCAGTTCGTGGCAACAGGGTCTGCGACAGCACCGCTTCTATTATCTGGGATAGCTGTAATCTAATCTGGCGTTGCTGGTCAGCAGGGAAGACATCAATTATGCGGTCAACACTCTGGACAGCATCAATGGTGTGTAATGTTGCCAGCACTAGCTGTCCCGCTTCCGCTGCAGTGATAGCTGCGCCTATGGTCTCCAAGTCACGCATCTCGCCCACGAGAATCACGTCAGGGTCGTGACGGGGAACATGCATCAAGGCAGTGGCGAATGACTTAGTATCATCACCCAGCTCTCGCTGGGCGATGATGCATTTCTTGTTTTGATGCAAGTATTCAATGGGGTCCTCAATAGTGATGACATTCCGTCCTTCATTTTCATTAAGATAGTCAATCATTGCAGCTAAAGTGGTGCTCTTACCACTTCCTGTAGGCCCGGTAACCAGAATAAGCCCCCTGGGCTCAAGAACAAGTCTCTTGCAAATCTGGGGTAACTCGAGTTCATCAATAGTCGGAACTGTAGCTGGTATCCGGCGGAAGGCGATGCTCATTGTCCTTCTTTGACTTAATACGCTGACTCGAAATCCAGCTAACCCAGGAATACTATAGGCTAAATCTAACTCCAGTTTTTGGTCAAAAGCCTTCCGTTGACTAGCAACAGTAATATGCTCAAAAGCCTCTTTAATATCTGTGTGTGTAACTGGCGGCAAATCTTCCTGCGGTATGAGCACACCATCGATACGCAGCACCGGTGGGCTTGGAACCCTCAGATGTAAATCTGAGGCATCCTTTTCTACCATTAACCGAAGAAGTTCATCTATTTGCATGCTAGCGAGCCCTTAGTTGTAACAACAACCAAATATCTCCATAGGGATAGTATGCCACGATTTGTGCTTCAATACAATGGTATGGTGCCTTGTGATTCTCCACTTATCCCGGTCTAGCTTCTTCAGCCTCAACAGGCTATGGTCCTGGTGCCAAAAAATCCCGGGAAGAGAGCATTTCCTATGGTATGCAAAGTGTCACACCATACGCTGCCAAGCTCGGCGAAGAGCAAAGTGCTACTTGCAAGCATAGGCAAAGTATACCCAGAATAGCCATTCATTATAAGTCCCAAGATAAAGGCGGAGACAATGCCAAAGCCTATTAGCCATTTTCCACTTAACGGGATTGCAATTTCGATGCCGCTGAGGATTATTCAGCCTGGTAGACCCAGGTGAATCGCTTCTTGTATCTTTCCATTATGGCTATGGTCCTGGTGCCAAACAGTCCCAGGAAGAGAGCATTTCCCACAGCGTGGGAAACATCAAACCAGAAGCTGCTGAGCTCGGCGAAGAGCAGAGTGCTAAGTGTGAGAGGACCAGCAAAGTAGAGCCAGAAATAGATATTCATTATAAGTCCGAAGATAAAGGCAGAGATAACGCCAAAGCTTACCAGCCATTTTCTAGTTAATGGGATTGCTTCGCGAAAGCTTCCCTGAGTGCTATGAGATTGCTTCGCTGCCCCTTCGCTACAGTCAGAGCTCTGGCTCACCGCAATGACATACTCTGGAGTGGAACGACGCATGAATCGCCCCAGATAGCCAGCACCACACCCTATCAACCCCCAGGCAAGCATCTGGTATAGCGTCCAGGGACCTTGCCCTAAAAAGAAATTGGAGATGAGCGGCGTCATCGCTCCCACCATAAAGCCAGATACGGGACCAAAGACATATCCAGAGCAAATTATCAGGAAGGTGCATGGCTGAAAGCTGGGAATGGCACCAAAAGGAATTCTCAAAACCGCCGACATAGTGGCTAACATGGAAATCAAAGCTATCTCTTTGGAGCTCTGGGCGATTGACTCAAAACTGAAGAAAAAGGCCAGTATGACCACGATAGCAAGCACAGTTGCCATTAATGCCCAGTTCACCAGAGCATTTAACGAAGGCAGTAACACAAAGCAAATAGAAAGACCTACGGCAAGGGATATCAGCAGTGCCAGAGGAGATTGCTTCGCTTGCCCCTTCACTGCGCTCAGGATTTCGGCTAACCGCAATGACGTATTGTGACTCATTTCAATGCCTCAATCATCTCCTCAGCAGTTAATATATCGCCAGAGACACCATAACTTTTGAGAGCCTGCGCCAGGCGGTTTATCTGGGGCGAGAATAACAACGCTCGTGATAGCACTTCTCTCCTGGGACCATCTACCACGATTTTTCCTTCGCTGAGCAACACCACTCTGTCGCTAAACTCAGCCGCTATCTCCACATCCTGGGTCACCAGAATTACTGCTCTGCCCTCCCTCCGATATTGGTCCAGAAATTTCATTAACTCAGCCTTTAGCCGGTATTCCATCCCCCTGGTAGGCTCATCAAGGATAATTACCTGAGGCTGAGCTACCAGGATAGAAGCCAAAGCCACTCTTTGTTTCTCTCCACCACTCAAGAACCGAGGATATTGGTATCTATATTGCATCAGCCCAAATCTTTCCAGCGTTCGATTAATCAATGGCTTAGCTTCCTCACTCTTGACTCCCAGGTTATTCAAGGTGAAAGCAAGCTCCTCTTCCACCGTGTCGCAAAATAAATGGTCGTTGGGATTTTGAAAAACATAGCCCACTTTCCTGGACAACTCAGCCACAGTCGCTTCTTTAGTATTGATGTCACCAAGAATAACATCGCCCTTTGTCGGTTTAAGCAAGCCGTTGAAATGCTTGACCAAGGTAGTCTTCCCTGAGGCATTCCGCCCCATAATGGCGACAAATTCGCCGGGGCATACCTTCAAATTTATGCCCTTCAAGGCAACGAAGCCATCAGGATAAGCGTGCCATAAGTTCTTCACCTCGATTAGAGGCTTAAGATGAGATTGCTTCGTTTCACTCGCAATGCCATAAAAGGGGGACGCAATGACAGGTCCTTTATTGTCACCATGAGCGATAGCGAAGGGTCTCGGGATTGCCACGCCTTCGGCTCGCAATGACAATGAGGGATGCTCGGAATGCCGAGAAGCGAAGGGCTTAGAATGACGAAGAGTTTTAGCTAATGCTATTCTGCCTTCCTTGACCGTCAGTGGAGTGTTATCAATGAGGTTGCCTTTGCTCTTCACAGCTTGAGCAAGCTTAATTATGGGAGGTATCCCAACGCCACTTTGGGAAATCCTTCCATCGCTGAGAATTGACCGTGGACCTCCGTCAGCGGTAATCATCCCCTTCTCCAGCACAATAACCCTATCGGAGTGCGCTACCACTCTATCCAATCTGTGTTCCACCAATATCACCGTGATGCCCAGCTCATCATTTAGCCGCTCGACTACATTAAGGACATCTTCAGCACCTTTGGGGTCTAATTCCGAAGTAGGCTCATCCAATACCAGGATATCGGGGTAAAGCGCCAGCACAGAGGCTATCGCCACTCTCTGCTTCTCGCCACCGGAAAGTTCGCTTGTTGCTCGATGTCGTAAGCTGACAATACCCACTGTATCCAGCGCCTCCTCCACTCTCCTGGCGATAACCTCTTTAGCAAAAGCGAGGTTTTCCAACCCAAAGGCAAGCTCGCTATCCACATCCATAGCTACCAACTGGTTTTCGGGGTCTTGAAACACCATCCCCACCATAGTAGCCAGTTCCTTGGTGGAATGCTTGGTTACATCAAGCCCATTAACCCCCACCCTGCCGGTTATCTTCCCACCGTAAAAATGGGGTATTAACCCGTTTAGACAGCGACACAGGCTCGACTTTCCCCCTCCAGAGGGACCGGTAAGTAATACAAACTCACCATCCCCAATTTCAAGGTTGATGTCGCGAAGAGCCGGCTTATCACTACCACTATAGTAAAAGGTCAGATTCTTTATGCTAACCAAGAGACACCTTCCTTTTTAGCAAAGCCAGGATAGGCATGGTGTTAACCAGAAGTAGTAAAACAAATAACATAGCCC
>CAYVCJ010000079.1:0-4187 GCA_964450165.1 uncultured Dehalococcoidales bacterium | reverse complement strand
TGGCTCGCAATGACGGTAGGACTTGTGTTGAATTATACCTGCAGAGATTTTATTTTAAGGCTTTAGCTGATATTATTGCATATGATTAACGCCAGGATGGTCATTGCTGTTATTGGAGATTCGTCCTGTGCAGCGGAGGAAGCTAAATTAGCTGAAGCCGTTGGTGAAGGTTTAGCTCAACAGGGTGCCACTATAGTATGCGGTGGGTTGGGAGGTGTTATGGAGGCAGTTTGTCGTGGAGCCAGGTCAAAAGGCGGTGTGACTGTTGGCGTTTTGCCCGGTGAGGATATCAGTATGGCTAACCAATGGGTAGACATTCCTATAGCCACCGGGGTAGGCTATGCCAGAAACATGGCGGTGGTCAAGTCAGCCCAGGCAGTGATCGCTATTGGGGGCAACTATGGAACGCTCAGTGAGATTGCCTATGCCTTGAAGAGTGGCATACCGGTTATTGGATTGAATACCTGGTTACTATCTCGGAATGGTAAAGAGGTCGATGCCATAATCAGGGTTGACAATGCTGGAGAGGCGGTGGATAAGGCTGTCTCTCTCGCCAGGAAGCGTAAAGGTCATGGGATTGCTTCGCGGAGCCTGTCCTGAGCGCTATGAGATTCTTCGCTACGCTCAGAATGACAGAAAGCGAAGGGCTCGCAATGACACAATGGGGGCTCGTAGCGACATGATGGAGCTGGCAATGATGCGGGCTAGCTGAGTTCAAAATACATCTGGAAATGGCAAGCATCGAGAGCGTTGCAGCCAGGGAGATTCTCGATTCTCGGGGCAATCCCACTATCGAGGTACAGGTAACATTAATTGATGGCGTTCTTGGTGTGGCTTCCGTTCCTTCAGGGGCGAGCACAGGCAAGTACGAGGCTGTTGAGCTTCGTGATGGTGATAACAGCAGGTATAACGGGCTTGGCGTTTTAAAGGCTGTAGACCATGTCAATAATGAGATTGCCCCTGAGATAACTGGCATGTCTGCATTGGAACAAACAGCTATAGACCAGAAACTAATTGAGCTTGATGGCACGGCTAACAAATCTCGGCTTGGCGCTAATGCCATACTGGGGGTATCTCTGGCAATAGCCAGGGCAGCCGCCAATTTCCTGGGGCTGCCATTGTATCGTTATTTAAGTGGGGCAAAAACCTCCCTATTGCCTGTTCCGATGCTGAATATCTTGAATGGTGGCAAACATGCCCCGGGCTCCACTGATTTTCAGGAGTTTATGATCGTGCCTGTCGGTGCTGCTAATTTTGGCAAAGCTATGCAAATGAGCAGTGAAGTGTATCACTCCTTAGGCAAAGTCCTCAGAGATAAGGGTTTGAATACCAACATAGGCGACGAGGGTGGTTTTGCCCCACAGCTTTCTTCCAGTAAAGAGGCGTTGGAAGTGATATTGGCTGCTATTGACCTGGCGGGCTACAAGGCTGGAGGGGATTTGTTTCTCGCCCTTGACCCTGCGGCGAGCGGCTTCTACCAGAATGGCAGGTATGTTTTGTCCCGTGAAGAGATTACTCTTACTTCGATTGAGATGGTAGATTATTATGCCAAATTAGTATCCGATTATCCTGTTATTAGCATTGAAGATGGTTTGGGGGAGGATGACTGGGCAGGGTGGTTGTTGCTTATGGCTAAATTAGGTAAGGAGATTCAGCTTGTTGGCGACGACCTTTATGTCACCAATATGGAACGTCTTGAAAGAGGAATTGCTGAGAAAGCCTCTAACTCAATCCTTGTCAAGCCGAATCAAATAGGGACGCTCAGCGAGGCTCTTGCTGTTATTGAAAGGGCACAAAAAGCGGGATGGACAACTGTAGTTAGCCACCGTTCCGGTGAGACTGAGGATACCACCATAGCTGATTTGGCGGTAGCCACTCAGGCGGGATTCATTAAATCTGGTGCTCCTTGCCGCGGCGAGAGACTGGCTAAGTATAATCGTCTCCTCAAGATAGAAGAAGAGCTTGGAGAAAGTGCTCGCTACCCAGGTAAGCAGGCCTTTTACAACCTGGAGAAAATGAAATCGTGGAAATAGTTGCCGGTGTTCATCAACTGAAAATCCCCTTCCCTAAGGGCATACCGGGGGATACCAATGTATATGTTGTTGAGGGCAATGAGGGCAGCATATTGATAGATGCTGGTTGGGATAGTCCTGAAGGTTTATCCGCTTTTATCAGGGGGCTGGAGTGGGACAGGCTTAAGTTGAGGGATATTCAGCAAATAGTCGTCACGCATATTCACCCAGACCACTATGGGCTGGCGGGCAAGGTGAAGGAACTTTGTGGAGCTAAGATAGCTATGCATAAGATTGAGGGGGAGCTTATCAATCTAAGATATGTGAACTTTGAGGAACTTCTCAGGAAAGTAGAATTGGAGCTTTTTAGCTATGGTGTTCCCATAGGAGAGGTATCTGGCTTCGCAAAAGCTTCACTGTGGCTGCGAGAGTTTGTTTCTCCTGAAGCGCCTGAAGTTGTTCTGGATGAAGGCGATGAGATTTCCAATGGCGCATTCAATCTTGAGGTGCTGCATACTCCAGGGCACTCGCCAGGACATATTTGTCTTCGTGAGCCAAAGAAAGGCTGGCTATTTTCCGGAGACCTCGTCTTGCATGATAGTTTTCCTCATGTAGGTCTTCATGCTCAATCGGGTGATAATCCGCTAGGTGATTATCTTGATTCCCTGAAAAAGGTGCAAAACCGCAGCGTAAATTTTGTTTTCCCAGGGCATGGGCCAGTGTTCAATGGTCTAAAGCTCAGGATAGATGATATAGTTCGCCATCGAGAGCAAAGGAACATGGACATCATAAAGGCTTTGAATGGCAATTTAAAGACAATTTATCAAATAGCTACAGAGATTCCCTGGAAGGTTGAGTCCGGGGGCGTTGC
The DNA here is from genome assembly GCA_964450165.1 of uncultured Dehalococcoidales bacterium. GTDB lineage: Bacteria > Chloroflexota > Dehalococcoidia > GIF9 > AB-539-J10 > CG2-30-46-19. Next base: position 1,304 of record CAYVCJ010000079.1, on the reverse strand, counting down.
TTTTGAAGATTTAGGAATTTGGGACAAGAGACTTGCTGTGAGGGAAACTGCTGCCCATATCAGGTTACTGACCTTGCAGGACAAAATTGGGAAGATTGACAAAGACGGTGTTTCTTTATTTTTAGTTAAGGACTAATGAGAAGGAGGCAGGAATGAGCATAAAAATTGGTATCAATGGTTTTGGACGTATTGGCAGATTAACTCTGAAGGCGATTATGGAGCGGTGTGGCGGTGAATTGGAGGTGGTGGCAGTCAATGACCTTACCGATGCTAAAACTAACGCACACCTTTTCAAGTATGATAGCAATTATGGCGTTTATCCGGGCAAGGTGGAGGCACAGGAGGGGTCTATTATAATTGATGGCAGGAAGATAAAAGTGATAGCTGAACGAGACCCTGCTCAAATTCCGTGGCGCGATTTTGGGGTGGATATTGTGATTGAATCAACGGGGCTTTTCACCGAGGCTGGTAAAGCGGCAAGCCACTTTCAAGGCGGAGCAAAGAAGGTGATTATCTCAGCGCCAGCTCACGGCGAGGACATAAGCATTGTCCTCGGCGTCAATGAAGGGCAATATGACCCGGATAAGCATCGCATCATCTCCAATGGTTCCTGCACCACTAACTGCATTGCCCCGGTGGTCAAGGTGCTGCATCAAAGTTTCGGGATTACACACGGACTGATGACCACTATTCATTCTTACACCAATGACCAGAAAATCCTGGATGTGTTTCATCACGATTTGCGTCGTGCCAGGGCTGCCGCTGTTAATATCATACCTACCACTACCGGTGCAGCTCGCATGGTAACCGTGGTTATTCCTGAGCTTAAAGGGAAACTACATGGCATCGCCATAAGGGTGCCTACGGCAACAGTATCCATCGTTGACTTCGTTGCTGATTTGGATAAGGAAGCGACCGTTGAACAGGTCAACGATGCCTTTAAGAAAGTTGCTGAAGGGGAACTTAAGGGTATTGTGGAATACTGCGATGCGCCCCTGGTAAGCTCGGACTTTAAGGGTAATCCAGCCAGTGCTATTTTTGATGCCTTGAGTACTATGGTTATCGATGGCAATCTGGTGAAGGTGCTGGCCTGGTATGATAATGAGTGGGGTTATAGTTGTCGTCTCGCTGATCTGGCTAGCTATATTGCCAATAAAGGGTTATAATCTCGAAAGTTTGTTATAAAACTATTGACAATAGTACGGGTCATATTATATGTTATTTGTAACAAGAATATAATGAAGGGTTAAAAACAAAAAGGAGGTACGGAAATGAAAAGGGTTTTTGGTGTGATGGTTATTTTG
>CAYVCJ010000078.1:1884-4427 GCA_964450165.1 uncultured Dehalococcoidales bacterium | reverse complement strand
TCCTGACGAAAGGAAGGAACCGAAGGGGAAGAATCTCGTGGCAATCGTACCAGCTCCCTCGCTTGTTAATCTAACCAACAGGGACTGAGCTGCCCCACACAATCTGGCGGCTTGTTAAAAGCCATGAGAGATACCTCACCCAATTCCTCTGTGCTATACTCAAATTGAAGTAAGCCGATGCTCAGAATGGGGTTATACTCAGCCTTAGCTGTTTCCATCAAAAAAGGCACAGGTACCCCTGGCCAGGATACCGAGGGGTGAGGCGTTTCCATGGAAAGAATCGGCAACTTCGTCTACGCTAGGGCGAAACTCATTCTTGTCCTGGTAATTATCTTGAACATCGTTGCTCTGGCTTCCTTCATCCGTTTCGACCTTAGTACTGACTTCCTCAATTTCTTTACTGCAGGAAATCCCCGGGTAGAAGAATACGACAGGCTGAACGAGAAATACCAGACCGGCGAAACCATCGTGGTTCTCATCGAGCAGGACGACTCCCTTCTCGAAGAGCAGCACCTCCAGGACGTCTTCCGTCTTCAGGAGGATATCGAGGAAATGGATGGCATATCCCGGGTGCAGAGCTTCATTCCATCGGAGATTCTGGTGCAGGGCAGCACCTTCGACGTGGACCAGAAGTTCATTGCATACCACAGCGACATCCTGGAGGACTTTATCCGCGACAGCTTTCTCACCGGTGAGCTCCTCTCCTCCGACGAAAGCAAGGGAGCGCTTATCGTCACCATGGAATTGAACGCCCCGGCCGCAGAGGTGATGAAGTCGCTGGAAGAAGTGGTGGAAAGCGAAATCGCTCTCAACCTTTCCCTTGCTGGCAACGAGGTAATCAAAAACACCCTCTGGCACTACCTGGTCACGATATTATTGATCCTTCCTCCCTGCGCCATTTTCCTGGTACTGCTGGTATTTTTCTTGATTCTCAAAGACCGCAAGCTTGCCGTCATGGCCATAATTCCCGCCGGTCTGGCTGCCCTGTGGACAATGGGCACGATTTTGTGGAGCGGACAGGAATTAAACCTGCTCACCGTTCTCTCTCCCATCTTCGTCATAGTGATTGGTGCCGCCGATGGGCTGCATTACGTCAGCCACTTCATAGATAACCTTTCCCGCTATTCCGACCGACGTGAACTCACTGTGGAAACACTGCGCCTGGTGGGAATGCCAATGTTCCTGACAACGATAACCACCATGGCCGGCTTTGCCTCTCTAATGTGGTCGGACGTGGCGCCCATGCGTCAGATGGGCATCTTCGTCTCCGTGGGAATTGCCTATGCCGGGCTGTTGTCCATGTTCTTCTTACCAGCAGTGCTTTTACGGATAAAATTGCCCACGGTGCGGCCGCAGCTCCAACCCGGCGGCCTGGTCAAATTCGTCCTGGACTGCTCCAGGCACAGGACCAGGGTGATAGTGGCATTTGCCATTGTCATCGGGATATCCGCCTTCGCCATTCCCCGGCTTGAAGTGGTGTCCAACCAGTTGATGTTCTTTAAGGAAGACTCGGAGGTCGTCCAGACCTTTGACAGGGTGGAAAAGCACTTCGGCGGGGCGCTGCCCCTTGCCGGGGAGATCGCCGCTCCGCGGGGTTTGTTCACGCTGAGGGACCACTGCTTTGCCGAGGACGTCCTGCAAGCTGAAAGGGACCTGGAGAGGCTGCCCGGAATACACAGTGTGGTTTCGCTGTTCGACATTGTCGGCAGCCTCAACGAAGAGATGACCGGCCAGCATGGTTATCCTGAAAGCCCCGCCGTCGTGGACAACATCTTACGCCACATCGACGACGAGGACCTCGAAACGTGGTTTTCCGACGATGGCCTCAGGATGATGATTAAAATCGATGACCTGGACTCGGTGGATATCGGCCTGCTGGACAGCTTCGTCGCTGAACACCCCGAAATCACGGTCATAACTGGAATGCCTGTGCTCTTTGACGAGATGAACAGGTTGGTGGTGCAGAGCCAGGTCCGCAGCCTGGGACTTGCCCTGGTGCTGATTTTCATCATGCTGCTGGTAACTATCAGGAAGTTGCGTGCCGCCCTGGTGGCTCTCATCCCCATTGTCATTACCATCATTGCCATCATGGGGATGCTGGCTATCACCAAGTTTAACCTCAACGTCGTCACTGCCAACCTGTCTGCCATTGCCATCGGGGTGGGAGTGGACTATTCCATCCACCTTATATCCGGCATCTACTATTTCCGGGAACGGGGACATAGAGGCAGAGAGGCCGTTGACCTGGCTCTCTCCACCGTTGGCAAGCCCATACTGGCTAACGCCTTCGGTCTGGCCATCGGGCTTTCCGTGCTCTTCTTGTCGCCGCTGCAAATCCACCTGGAGGTAGCGGCGGTAATGTGGGTCGCCATGGTGGTTTCCTCAATGGCCGCCCTGCTTCTCATACCGCTGTTCTACTCGAGAGGCGAAGAAGCCTCAAGAGAAATAACCCAGTAGCACGGAGAATGTTGGGCGAGATGCCTTAGTAACTGGGCAAAATGTCGGTGGTGAACTAATCCCCCATTTTCCACCTGTCATTGCGA
>CAYVCJ010000078.1:0-1784 GCA_964450165.1 uncultured Dehalococcoidales bacterium | reverse complement strand
CGTAGTGCTCGGGGTAAACTCCGTGAAGGGAAAGCGTGGCAATCTCATCAACTCCCGCCTCTTAACCGGGAGAGACTGGTTGCACCTTCTGACATTTCGTTAACATTGCCAAAACACTTGACAACTGACTATATTAGTAATATAGTAATTTCATACAAGATAAGGAAATTTCTCCGTGAGGGTTGCTCGAACTGCCAGATTTAAGAAAGCATGGAAACATCTTAATGAAGAGGAGCAAGCGATAGCTCGTAAGGCAATCAAAAACCTGGCAATGGACATTCGATATCCTGCTCTCAGGACAAAGAAAGTAACGGGAACGGAATATATTTGGGAAGCCAGGGTAAGTCGTTCACTGAGGATGACTTTCCAAATTGAGAGGGATACAATCCTCCTGCGTAACATTGGACACCATGATGAAGCACTGGAGCGACCTTAGGAGGTGATGAAAATGCCCTCGTATAGCAAAGTTACCAGGCATGGGCAAGTTACCCTTCCAGCATCTGTGCGTAAGGAACTTGGGGTTGAGGAAGGTGACCTGGTAGAAATTGAAGTGGTAGATGACAGGGCAGTGCTAATGCCAAAGAAATTAGTGGACAAGAGCCAGGCCTACTTTTGGACCAAGAGATGGCAGGAGGCGGAAAGGGAAGCTAACGAGGATATCAAGGCTGGACGCGTCAAGACTTTTGCCTCAGGTGATGAGTTAGTCAAGGACTTAGAGCAAGAATAACGCTTCCTCATGGACAAAGGCGATGAACAGCAAAGCTCGATATCAATCCCCTGGGATCCTTAAATGATGCCCCATATTGTATTTATGAATGACCTCAGAAGCAAGCTGGAGTATGATAAGGGCACTATAACTGAAAAAGAGAGGCATTACCGCGGGACGGAACCCTTTGGATTGGCCTCTCATCGTGATTCTAACTGTAATGATAGCAAACATACATTTTGTTGCCAACTTGACCGCTGGATAAGCAAGCCGCTGGAGGATTGAGGTGGGTGAATAACCCTGCGGAGCATGCATTGTCATTGAGGCTTAACATTCCTAATGTTGTAACTGCGGTGCGCATCGTTCTGGTTGCGCCTATCATTTGGCTCTTGTGCCACGGTGGAACAGGGGCAATGCTGTTGGCAGCTATTATGCTCTGCATCGCTTGGGCTACCGATGGGCTGGATGGTTTCCTGGCTCGTCGACTGGGACAATCAACCCTGGGTGGAGCGCTTTTTGACATAACTGTCGACCGGCTGGTCATGACCCCTACCGTAATTCTGACAATAATCATCGGACTCTGGTCACGCACGACTGGCTTAATGCCCTTCAATCCCTATCCCTATGCAGCGATTGTGATTGCCGGAGACCTCGTAGTACTGGCAGGTGTGTTTAGTTTTATCTGGAAGCGACGCACCCGTGCGATTGAGTTTCCTGCTCCTCCCCAAATAGCCAGGATTACTTACTCTTTTCAGATGCTAACGTTAGTGGTGTGTGTTTTTGGTGTAGGCCCGGATATACTGCTTGCAGCACTGATGTATCTTACGATTATCTTTACCTTGCTCTCCTTTTATTACTATCTTAGAAAAGGTAGCTATGTTTTCACCTCCTGACTTTGTATCTCAAATCGGGCGACTATCTATACCGGAGCAATATTATAGTCAATTGCAAAATTCCTTGTAATTCTCCCTCTCCGGTGGGAGGGAGAATCCGTGGGGATTGCGGAGCTTGGCAATCTCACCAACTTCCATTCTTAATCTAACCGGGAGAGAGTGGGTTGGGGCACACAATTTGATGA
>CAYVCJ010000077.1:0-4434 GCA_964450165.1 uncultured Dehalococcoidales bacterium | reverse complement strand
GTGCTTAGAGCAGCGTCAGCCAGCTCGATAACCTCGGGGCGACATTCGGGATGAACCAGCACCTTAGCTTGAGGATAGCGATGCTTTGCCACCCTGACTTCCTCTACAGTGAGGTTATCATGTACAGCGCAAAAACCGGGGTAAAGAACTATCTTCTTATCAGTCCTGGTAGAGACATAATGCCCCAGATTTCTGTCAGGGATGAACAGGATTTCCTGGTCGGGAATTGCGTTTACCACCTCGGCTCCATTAGCCGAGGTGCAGCAAATATCGCTCTCCGCCTTGATCGCTGCGCTGGTATTAACATAAGCTACTACTGCAGCTTTGGGATATCGCTCCTTCCATTCCCTTAAACTGTCAACATCAATCATATCCGCCAGAGGACAGCCAGCGTCACGATGTGATAACAGCACCGTGGTATCCGGATTGAGGATAGCCGCTGTTTCCGCCATGAAGAGAACGCCGCAAAAGACGATTACGTCCGCCCTGACACCAACGCATTCCCTCGCCAGCTCCAGAGAATCCCCGGTAAAGTCAGCAATATCCTGCACTTCAGCACGCTGATAATTATGAGCCACAATAATGGCGTTAAGCTCCTTCTTTAGCTCCAGAACTTCCTTCTGAAGCTCTTCCAATCCAGGTTCTGATTCAGCAATCACTTTCACTTTCTATCTCCGTTCTCTCCAGACCCAGTAATCCACAAATTTTCTTAGAGCTTTTGCTGCACTGGCAGGTGAATGGAAAACAGGTATTCCCTGGCTAATAACCTGCTTCCTTGTCTCGGCAATGGCACTCCACCTCCAGTTTTGCATATCAGAGAAATCAATCTCTCCCGTTTCTATGACGGAGACTGCCGGCTTACTCCCATCTTTGATCGCCATGGTTCCGCCCAAAAAATCCCTGACTATCGTTTCCCGCCATATATCCGTGGGATAAAAGTCATCTTGAGTCAAGCCGAGAACAAGGACATCAAATTCCTGCGCCGCAGCCACCATTTTCAGTAGACTTAAGGGTGGGACAAGTGACTTCTGAAAAATGGAGCTGTCCAGAGGATTTCTAACCCAATCCCAGATTTCTGGAACCTCTTTTTTGAGTTCCTTCCTTGTTTTCAGGGAAAGTTCCGGAATGTGAAAACCTTCTTCCTCCCACACATCACCTGAAATCACGCTTTTCCCGCCCCCACCCCCAACTATAAGCACCCCCCTTCTCGTAATAGGCGGTAAAAAGGTAAAAGCCACAACCTGGTCTATCAGCTCCTGAAAATTACCAACCAGTGTAACACCATGCTGTTTTGATATCGCCCTCCAGATCTCCATAGAGCCTGCCATTGACGCTGTATGAGAAAACACCAGCTTTTTCCCCGCCTCCCCCCTCCCTGCCTTAAGTATTATCACCGGTTTTCTCACTGCGGCATACGATAAGGCACGGATAAATTCCCTTCCATCCTTAACCCCCTCAACATAGGCAGCGATTACCTTTGTTTCAGGGTCATCAGCGAAATAGTATAGTAACTCAGACCCGGTTATATCAAGGGCATTGCCATAGCTTATAACCTTGCTGAAGCGGACCCCGCGCAAAGCGGCATATCGAACGAATTCCCCCGCTCCCCCACCACTTTGAAAGAATCCTCCAACAGGCCCGGCTTCTTTCGGCAGGTCATGGTTAAAGGATAGCCCGACTTTGGGATAGTAAACACCCATACAATTCGGGCCTAGAATCCTGATACCCAGACTTTTTGCTTTTCGCAAGATTTCACGTTCAAGCCTGGTTTCCTTTTTCCTCCCTGTTTCACTCAGTATCCCCGTGAAAAGATGAACAAGCTTAACGTTCTTCGCTTTACAATCTTCGAGGAGTTGCAGCACCCTTTCCGCAGATACGCAGGAGATAACGTAGTCCACCTCTGACTCAGGGATGTCCCTGAGATTTGGATAAGCCTTGAGTCCAAGAATCTCATCCAGTTTCGGGTTTACCGGATATATCCTGCCCTTGAAACCATGGTCTATGAGGAAACGGGTAAAGTTGTATCCCCCGGACATGATATTCGAGGATGCACCGACAATAGCAGCAGAATTTGGATGGAAAAGGGCGTCAAACTTATCAAAATCATCAAGCATATTTGCCCTGCAGTGCCCAGGGACTGGTCTTTTCAACGTTAACTTTCACCAATTTCCCTGAATAATCAGCATCGTCTGGGAAAAAGACCAGTTTATTACCTTCCGTCCGCCCATACCACTTCCCCTTCTTATTGCCCTCCACCAGCACTTCCACCTCCTTTCCTATATAGCCGGAGTTTATCTCGCCAGCTACCGATGCCTGGAGCTGCTCAACCTTCCTGAGCCTTTCTTTCTTGACCTCTCGAGGGACATTATCCTCGTATTTCCTCCAGGCAAGAGTGCCAGAGCGAGGAGAGTAAGCCGCCACATGAACAACATCGAATCTTATTTCCTTTAGCAGCGAAAAGGTATGTTCAAACTGCTCCTCTGTCTCTCCGGGAAAGCCCACGATTATATCGGTGCTCAAAGAAGCCTGGGGCAAGCGCTCTCTAACAGCGCGGACGAGCTCCCGATATTGTTCAATAGTATACCCCCGCTTCATCGCCTTTAATATATCATCATCGCCCGACTGAACAGGCAGCTCAAGGTATTCACACACCTTATCCAGCGAAGCTACAGCTTCAATAAGCTTTCGGCTCATATCTTTAGGGTGGTTCGTCAGAAAGCGAATCCTTGATAACCCCGCGATTTCGCTCAGCCTGTATAGCAAATCGGCCAGATCCGGACGTCCCGGTAAGTCATGCCCGTAGGAATCGACATTCTGTCCCAGTAAGGTTATCTCTTTGATGCCTTGACTGACCAGTTCTTCAACCTCGCAGACCACCTCCTCCACAGGGAGGCTTACCTCTTTACCCCTCCGATAAGGAACAATGCAAAAAGAACAGAAATTGTTGCACCCTTGAATGATAGGAACATAGGCACACGGCGAAGAATCCTTCCCTGCGTCACTGCGAGTCGAAGCCCTGAACGCAGTGAAGGGACTGCGAAGCAATCTCTGTTCATCAACCGGAACGCCCTGCTTCTTAGCCCAGCTAAGGAAATCGGAATAAGCCCCGGGCTTGAAGAAGAAATCAACATGAGGGAATCGCTTCTTCAAATCTTCAACATGGGAATCGACAAAACAACCGGTAACCAGGACGTGCATATCAAGATGTTCTTTCTTCAAACCTTTTAGCTGACCAAGCATCCCCAGAACTTTGTCCTCTGCGCTTTGTCTCACCACACAGGTATTAAGCACTACTAAATCAGCTTCCCGGGGCGATTTGACCTCATGATGTCCCGCGGAATTCAGATAGCTGGCTATCCGTTGTGATTCCGCCTTATTCATCTGACAGCCTATAGTCCAAATAGAATAACGTGACATAGCAATATCACCGCTCTCTTACGCCAACTTACTTGTCAATCCACCGTCAATAACCAGAGTCTGCCCGGTAACGTAAGAGGAAGCATCAGAGACTAAATAGATAACGCCGCCAGTGATATCCTCACCTTTACCATAACGATTCAGCGGGATGCGCTCCAAATAACCTGTAACCTGCAACTTGTCACCTGCAACCTCTAACCCGGTATCTGGCTCCATGCTCAACAACTGCAAAAAACCTCCAGTTGCTATAAACCCCGGGGCAATAGCGTTTACCCTGATATTGTAAGGTGCCAACTCCACAGCCAGTGTCTTGGTAAAATTGACAACTCCTGCCTTAGCTGCTCCGTAAGGAGCACACGGCGTGTAACTTGCAATTCCAGCTATTGAAGCGATACTGACGATGTTTCCTTCCTTCTGGTCAATCATCACCTTTGCCACCGCCTTGGAGCATAGAAACACGCTCTTCAAGTTTTCACGAACAATGGCATCCCAGCCCCCCTCACTTAAATCCATCGTGCCAGCGATGAAGGAGCCACCGGCATTATTGACCAGAATATCAATCCTGCCAAACTCAGCCATGCTCTTTTCCACCACGTTCGACACCTGGTCGCCAGCACGAACATCAGTGGGCACCGGTAGAGATTTTCTCCCCTTAGCCTTGATCTCTTCAGCGGTCGCTTCGATGTCAGCGGCAGTCCGGGCAGCAACTACCACATCAGCACCGGCATCAGCTAATCCCAGAGCTATGGCTTTACCAATACCTCGTCCCGCTCCGGTTACAATGGCTACCTTGCCATCCAGATTAAATAAAGATGAACTCATCCTTCACCCCCTTAAAGCTTTCAGGTTGTTTAATTTTGATTTCCCGTTCAATTCCAGGCGTTTCAGAGAGGCTTCACCCCAAAATTCTCGTAGTTGCCTGATTTATCAGGCACAACCGCCCAATGAATTGGGCAACTACATCTCTAAACGCCCTGGCTCTCATAATTGTAGTTGCCTGATTTATCAGGCACAACC
>CAYVCJ010000076.1:0-4598 GCA_964450165.1 uncultured Dehalococcoidales bacterium | reverse complement strand
GATTTCAAGCGACAATCTTCAGTAACGAGGCAATAAGCCAGCCGAGGGCACCGCAGGCAGGGAAAGTCAAAATCCAGGTCAGCACGATGTTTCTGGCTATGCCCCATCGCACTGCGGAAAGACGCCTTGTAGCGCCCACCCCCATAATCGCCGTGCTTACACAATGTGTCGTGCTTACTGGTATACCCAAGTGTGAGGCGATTTCAATAACGCTAGCTGCCGAGATATTGGCGGCGAATCCGTGAACAGGGCGCAAAGTAGTCACCTTCAATCCCAATGTCTCGATAACTCGGCTTCCGCCGATAAAGGTACCAAGGCTAATTGAAGCTGCGGAAACTACAACAACCCAGAAAGGAATATGGAACTCACCACTTCCATAATAGGTCATCAAAGCCATAGCAATTAGGGCAATAGGCATCTGCCCATCGTTCTTGCCGTGACTATAAGCCAGAAAGGCTGCCGAAAGAATCTGCAAATTACTGAAGAGACCTCGCATTCTTTCCGGCGCAGCTCTCCGGAAGAGCCACATTATGGCTACCATCACCAGAAAACCAGCGGCAAGACCGAGGAGAGGAGCGATACCAACCGCAGAAATTACCCTGGTTAGAACCCCCCAAACGATAGCGCCGCTGCCACAGGTGGCGATGCCGGCCCCCACTAACCCTGCCACCAACCCATGGGTCAAACTTATGGGCATACCAAAGTATGTTGCTGCCACAGCCCAGATAATAATTGCCCCGGCCCCGGCAAGCACGATGTTCATATCCAGGAATTCAGGGCTGATAATCCCTTTACCGATGGTCATAGCCACCGCAGTGCCCGTGGCTGCTCCAAGGAAATTAAAACAGGCTGCCATCATTACGGCAGCTCGAGGAGAAAGAGTCCGAGTACCAATTACAGTAGCAATAGCATTAGCGGCATCATTAAAGCCATTGGCAATGCCAAAGCCAATGGCTACAGCAATTACGCCGACTAATAGGGCGAAGGGCTCAGGCATGCTTCAATACTATGCCCTCAAGAACATTAGCTACATCCTCTCCCCGGTCAGTGGCATCTTCCATATGTTGGTACAGTTCACGCCATTTAATTATCTCACAGGCATCCTTGCAACTCTCAAACAACTCGGCAAGGGCGGCATGATGCAAATCATCAGCCTCATTTTCCAGGCTGTTAATCTCCACACATTGCTCCAGAATCTGCTTGAACTGGTCACGGTGGCGTAAACGGGGCATTACCTCATTCAATTTATAGGTCATCTTCATCACAACTGCAGCTAGTTGTCGAGCTCTTTCGGTAGGTTGTGCGATGCGGTAAAGGGCGGCTGTTCTACCAGCCGCCTCGATGAAGTCCATTACACTATCCAGCGTATGGGCAAGAAGAGCGATATCCTCTCTATCTATGGGAGTGACAAAAGTGCGATTCACCCTCTGTATTATTTCATGAGTTATGGTGTCGCCCTGGTGCTCCAAATCCTTGAGTTGCTTCGCCTTCGCCTCAACATCCTTATAATTGTTAAACAGGTCAACCAGCTTTTCCGCAGCAGTGACTGAATTAGCAGTGCTTTGTTCAAAAAGGTCATAAAACTTGGTATCTCTGGGCGTTATTAGAAACTTAGCCAAAATGCACCTCCTGTCACAAAATTAAAAATCAACGGTCAAAACAACAATTATCAAAATGACGACTAAGAATGCAAAGCTTTCTAATCTTCACTCTGTATTTTTGCAATCTTATTTTTGCTTCTTGCATTTTACCTGAATCTCCTCACCTCGAAGCGATAAAGATTAACTGGCTCATCATCCGATATCCCTGCTTTAAGACGGCAAATCCTGATTTGCTCTTCTACGCTATCTACCCCCTCTAAATCAGGCAATAAAAGCCCTCGCCTGAATCCGCTTTCTACAATAACCCCATATTTTTTGGCATCAAGCTGGCTTTTATCCTTAATAGGCTCAGGCTGGGTAAGGATATCAACATTATATTCTAAATCATCCAGCTCAGACACTGAGATTGGCGGAAAACGAGGGTCCCTGGTAGCCGAGCTGATGGCGTTAGCTATGATTTCTTCAGCAACATTATTGCCAACAGGCTCAAAAGTGCCAATGCACCCTCTCAGTTCGCCATGCTCATGAATAGAAACAAAAACTCCTGTCCGCTCTTTCATTTCAGGGGTTAACACTTCAGGCAGGCTGGGCACTTCGCCTTCACGAACATAGCTCTCCACGGTATCCTTAGCCAGCTTTACTATAGGATGAAGCTCCTCTTCCATAAGACCTACCCTCCATCATTGTTTCATCTCTGTTCTGAAATTAAGCTCGGCGCCACAAAATTTGCATTTAGAGCCATCAAGCCCGACAACATCAGTGTCATAGCCAATCCGGCGAACATTCATCTTGCCACAGGAGTAGCACACAGTATTCTCATATTCATGTCCAGCAACATTTCCAAGATAAACAAACTTTAACCCCACTTCCTTACCAATTCTATGAGCCTTTTCCAGAGTGGATACTGGGGTAGGTGACAGATAATTTAGTTTATACATAGGATAAAAGCGAGTTACATGCCATGGGGTGAGCTCCCCTAAATTATCCCGAATCCAGGTGGCGATGCCGTGAAGCTGCTCATCGTCATCGTTCATTGTAGGGACGATATTGGTTACCACCTCAACATGCATATCCCACTTCTCTTTGGCTCGTTTAGCAACATCGAGAATACCCTGCCAATTAGACACTCTAGCTAATTTGCGGTAAAAATCATCGGTAAACCCCTTAACATCAACCCTCCAGGCATCGAGGTAAGGTCCTATAGTATCCAGAGCCTCCGGGGTAAGATAACCATTGGTGACATAAACGGTATATAAACCATTTTGCTTGGCCAGCTTGGCAGAATCCAAAGTATATTCAAACCATACCGAGGGCTCATTGTAGGTCCAGGCAATCCCTTCACAGCCATACTCCCTGGCTAACTCTATTTCCCTCTCCGGAGATAGATAACGAGAGGTCTCTGGAATATCAACGCAGGCAATCTCCCAGTTCTGGCAATCCTGGCAATGAAAGTTACATCCCCAGGTGCCCAGAGAAAAGGCAAAACTACCGGGAAAGAAATGAAACAAAGGCTTCTTCTCAATGTGGTCGGAAGCTACTGAGGATGCTTCACCATAATTGAGAGTGTATAGGGTGCCATCTCGATTGAGCCGCATACGGCAAAGGCCCATCTTACCAGGGTTAATAATGCACCTCCACTGGCAAACATTACACCTCACCCTACCACCAGGGAGCTTGTCATAAAGCATCGCCTCCTTTTCCATCACCAGCAACCTTGGATATTATATCATCGTAACCTAAATTAATATAAATTGGGGTATAATTCAACAGAATGGTCGTTATTGGAGTAACCGGCAACATCGGCAGCGGCAAAAGCACAGTATGCCGATTTCTGGCTGAGCTTGGCGCTGCAGTCATTGATGCCGATGAGGTGGCTCAGGAAACCTACAAACCGCATAGCCAGGCCTGGCAGGAGATAATCGACACTTTTGGCACGGAAATGCTGCAACCCAACGGGGAAATCAACCGTGTTAAATTGGCACAGTTGGTTTTCTCCAGCCCGGAAGCACTGGCACAATTAAACGAGATAGTGCACCCCAAGGCGTATCAACTGGTAAAGGAGAGGATCGAAAATTATCGCCGCCTGGGAACAAGAGTGGCAGCTTTAGAAGCCACCTTGCTCATTGAGGCTACCTGGACGACATTGGTAGATGAGGTATGGCTGGTAATAGTTTCACCGGACATAGCACTTCAAAGGCTTACCAGATACCCAGAAGCTGACAGGGACCAAATCTTAGCGCGGCTCAAATCGCAGACACCCGCCGAAGACAAAGCAAAACACGCTGATGAAATAATCCGTAATGAAGGGGATTTCACCGGACTACGGGAAAAGATAACCGAGCTATGGAACAAGCTTGACTAGGGGGAACTTTGCCCGAATTACCCGAGGTAGAAACAATCAAAAACGAGCTTTCACCATGGGTGGTTGGGCAACACTTCGACCAGGTTAGCGTTCTTGACAGCCGATTAATATACCAGCTGCCGGTGCCAGAATTTTGCCGCAGATTAACAGGACAAGCAGTGGAAACCATTAACCGCCGTGGGAAATATCTCATTTTTCAGCTATCAGGTGCCCAATACCTGGTTATGCATCTTAGAATGAGCGGAGCGTTATTATTAAACCCAAACAAAATTGACCCTTATACCAGAGCGAGTTTCACCTTTTCCAATGGTACCCATCTTGTCCTCAATGACCAGAGACGACTGGGAATAGTGTGGCTAGCGGAAAATATTGAGCCCATCATTGGCAAGCTGGGACCTGAGCCTCTAGAGAACGATTTCACCGCTGCTGTTTTGTCACAAACGCTAAGCAAACACCATATCCCTATCAAGGTGGCTCTCATCGACCAGAGTCTCATCGCTGGAATCGGCAATATGTATGCCGATGAAACCCTCTTTGCCGCTCGAATACATCCTCTGAGGACTACGGACAGCCTATCCACCGAGGAAATTCAACATATACATAATTCTATTCAGAGAATCCTCCGCTCGGCTATC
>CAYVCJ010000075.1:0-4617 GCA_964450165.1 uncultured Dehalococcoidales bacterium | reverse complement strand
GCATTAAAGCTGGGACGCCCCGCCTGATTTTCCAGTATCCATTCCTTAGCAAAGCTGCCATCCTGAATTTCGGCCAGTATTTGTATCATTTCATCCTTGACCAGGTCATTTATAACCCTCGGGCCACGGGTATAGTCACCATACTCAGCAGTATCGCTCACTGAATAGCGCATATACTTCAAGCCACCCTGATACATAAGGTCAACGATAAGCTTAAGTTCATGGAAACACTCGAAGTAGGCAATCTCGGGCTGATAACCAGCTTCTATCAGTGTCTCAAAGCCTGCTTTGACCAGCGAGGAGACTCCGCCGCAGAGCACGGTTTGCTCACCAAAGAGGTCAGTTTCAGTTTCCTCGGCAAAAGTTGTCTCCAGCACTCCAGCTCGAGCGCAGCCAATTCCTTTGGCATAAGCTAAGGCGATGTCCTTCGCTTTACCTGAAGCATCCTGATGCACAGCCACCAGAGCCGGAGCTCCTGAGCCTTCAGTATAAAGCTGACGCAATATATGTCCAGGGCATTTCGGAGCTATCATGCTTACATCTATATCTGCAGGAGGCACAATCTGCGAGTAGTGGATATTGAAACCATGGGCGAACATCAGCGTCTTGCCCCGGGATAGTTTTTTCTCAATTGACTCACGATAAACTATGGGGTGCAGATTATCAGGAGCAAGCATAACAAGAATATCAGCTTCCCCGGCTACCTCGGCAGCACCAGCCACCTTAAAACCAGCACTTTGTGCCGCCTTCCAGGCGTCACTTCCCTCCACCTCAGCAACGATGACCTGGCAGCCGCTGTCCCTCAAATTTTGAGCATGAGCATGTCCCTGACTCCCAAAGCCAATAATGCCAATTGTCTTCCCTTTAATTAAGTCCAGGTTAGCGTCTTTATCGTAGTACATTTTAGCCATAATTAGCCCCCCTTCTTTTTATTATCGGTACGTGTAGCAACAGCTCCACGCGTCAAGGCTACCCTTCCCGTCCTGACCACTTCTTTGATGCCAAAACGGCGAAGAAGTTCAAACAGAGAATTCACCTTCTCCTCATCACCGGTAACCTCCACCATAAGCGAATCACTGCCCACATCAACTATGTTAGCCCGGAAGATATCAACAATCTGCATGATCTCACTTCTTGTTGAAGAAGTAGCGGCGACTTTGATTAATGCCAGCTCTCTCGCCACCATGTCATCATTAGTGAGATCAACTACCTTGACTACGTTAATTAATTTATCCAGTTGCTTTCTGACCTGCTCCACTTGAGCAGGGTCAGCGAGGACGACAACAGTCATTCGAGACAGACCAGGTTGCTCACTGCCTCCTACAGCGAGGCTTTGTATGTTAAAGCCACGTCGCCGAAACAAGCTGGCCACTCTGTTAAGCACGCCAGCTTTGTCCTCCACCAGCATGGATATTGTGTATTTCGTTGCTTCCATGTTCAGCTCCTTGTCAATGTTTTTGGTTTTCTCTTCGACACCTTTTTTGGTTTGGGCAATTCCATTGTTTCGGACAGACTCTTCCCTGGTGGCACCATAGGATAAACACCCTCCTCTGGTTCCACCACAAAATCGATAAGAAATGGACCATCATAATCCATCGCCTTGTATATTGCCGGAACTACTTCATCTCTGCGCCTTACCCTCACTGCAGGGATTTCATAAGCCTCGGCAACCTTGAGAAAATCGGGGTTCCAAAGCTTGGTATGAGCATATCGGCGCTCATAAAACATCTCCTGCCATTGCCTCACCATGCCCAGGTACCCATTATTAATAATAGCTATCTTCACGCCAATATTCTCCGCTGCTATGGTGGCTAACTCTTGAATAGTCATTTGAAAGCCACCATCACCAGCAACACACCACACCATCTCATCGGGACGGCCAATCTTCGCCCCCATGGCAGCAGGGAGTTCAAATCCCATCGTACCCAGACCACCCGATGAAACAAAGCTATCTGGCTTGATAAATGGAAAATACTGTGCCGCCCACATCTGGTTCTGTCCCACTCCAGTCACCACCAGGGCATCGCCCTGAGTAGCTTCATAAATCTGACGGATGATATACTGGGGCAAAACCTCTTCCCCTTCCCTGATTTCTAACGATGGGTGTTCACCCTGCCATTTATTCAGTGTGGCGAGCCATTCCGAGTGAGTATTCACGTTGACCTCTTTATTCAGCACACCAAGCACATTTTTGACATCTCCAACGATAGGAACATCCACCCTGACATTTTTCCCTATCTCCGCAGGGTCAATGTCAATATGTATAATACGCGCTTTGGGAGCAAATTCGCCTGTGATTGCTGTAGCCCGGTCGTCAAACCTCATGCCAATGGAGATAATCAGGTCAGTGTCCTGCACTGCCATATTGGCATAAGCCATACCGTGCATCCCGATCATGCCAAAACTGAGAACATGGTTCCTAGGGAAAGAACTGAGTCCCAGGAGCGTGTTGACCACAGGTATCTGAGCCTTCTCCGCCAGTTCCCTTAGCTCAGCATAAGCCTGAGACATAATCACTCCCCTGCCAGCAATTATGAGCGGTTGTTTGGCACTGTTAATAAGCCTCGCCGCTTTCCTTATTTGCGCTGGGTGACCTTGAAATACCGGTTTATAGCCCGGCAGGTTAACCTTGTCGGGGTAAATAAATTCCGCCTCCTCCGTCTGAACATCTTTTGGTATGTCAATGTGAACAGGACCGGACCTGCCTGTCCTAGCGATATAAAAAGCCTCCTTCACCGTCTCCGCCAGTTCCCCGGCGCTGGAAACAAGGTAATTATGCTTGGTAATCGGAAGAGTGATGCCGGTGATGTCCGTTTCCTGGAAGGCATCCCTGCCGATAAATGCTCTGGCTACCTGCCCGGTTATGGCTACTACGGGAGAAGAATCCATGTAAGCGTTAGCAATGCCAGTGACCAGATTAGCTGCTCCAGGACCTGAAGTAGCCATACACACACCTACTTTATGGGTAACTCGCGCATAAGCATCAGCGGCATGTGCCGCCCCCTGTTCATGGCGAACCAGTATGTGACGAAGCTGCGGATACTGGCTGAGGGTGTCGTATATTGGCAGGATGGCGCCGCCAAGTATGCCGAAAATAACCTCGACCCCTTCTTTAACTAAGCTTTCACACAAAATCTGAGCACCGGTCTTCTTCATCAGAACCTCCTAGTCAGCAAATACTGCTCCTGTGCTGGCTGAGGTAACTTTATCAGCATACCTTCTTAGATAGCCAGTCTTTATTTTCGGTTCAAACGGAGGCAACGAGGCTAGTCTCGCCTCTATTTCCTCCTGGTCCAATTTTACCTCTAATATGTTATTGGGAATATCTATCATGATGATATCGCCATCTCTCAAAGCAGCTATCGGTCCGCCTTCCGCTGCTTCGGGGGAAACATGACCAATAGCAGCACCTCGTGTAGCTCCGGAAAAACGCCCATCGGTGATAAGAGCTACTTCTTTATCCATGCCCATGCCGCTGAGAAGTGAGGTAGGCGTTAACATCTCACGCATCCCCGGACCTCCTTTTGGTCCTTCATAGCGGATAACAACTACATCCCCGGCTTTGATTTTCTTCCCCATTATCGCTGCTGTTGCTTCTTCCTCACTATTGAAAACTCGCGCTGAACCTTCGTGAACCAGCATCTCGGGAGCCACCGCTGCCCGTTTCACCACTCCACCTCCAGGGGCTAGATTGCCAAACAAAAGGCTAACACCGCCAGTAGCGCCATAGGGCTCAGATAAACTGCGAATCACATCTCTGTTTTTAACCCTCGCTCCGCTTATCACCTCTCCCAATGGCCTTCCCAGCACGGTATTTACCTCCAGTTTTAACAAGCTCGATAATTCGTGCATTATTGCCGGAATACCACCAGCCATGTCCAAATCCTCAATGTGATAGTCTCCCGTTGGACTCAACTTACATATGTAAGGAATATTTTGGCCAATTTCGTTTATCCAGGATAGAGGGAAGGAAATTCCCGCCTCATGCGCTATCGCAGTTAGGTGAAGCACCGAATTAGTGCTCCCACCCAAAGCCATATCGACAGCAAAGGCATTGTAGATAGAATCCCTGGTAACGATGTCTCCAGGTCGAATATTCTTGGCTAGCACTTGCATAACCTGTCGTCCTGCTTCATAGGCTAATTGAATCCGCCGTGCCTGAGTTGCCGGTATGCTCCCATTGCCAGGCAAAGCCATGCCCAGAGCTTCAGTAAGACAATTCATAGTATTAGCAGTAAACATGCCAGAGCAACTGCCATAACCAGGACAGGCAATTTCCTCCAATTCCAGCAACTCCTCTTCAGAGATACCTCCCTTAACTGCCTCGCCAACCGCCAAGAAAACGGAATTAACGTCCACTGCTTTTTCCTGACCGTTCTTAACAAGTCTTCCTGCTAGCATAGGACCGCCACTGACAAAAATGCACGGCAAGTTCATCCTTACCGCCGCCATAAGCATTCCCGGTACTACTTTGTCGCAATTCGGTATGAATACCAATCCATCGAAGGCGTGAGCCTCCGCTACAATCTCACATGAATCAGCGATAAGCTCTCGACTTGGCAGACTATATTTCATGCCTTCATGATTCATAGCGATACCATCACAGACAGCTATAGT
>CAYVCJ010000074.1:0-4688 GCA_964450165.1 uncultured Dehalococcoidales bacterium | reverse complement strand
TCGGCGATGCCATATGCATGTTTCTTTACTCATTATGCAGTACTTCCCTACAGCTTCTTGTTGTCAGAGGACTTCATGGACTTGCTGGAGCAGTCTTAGGACTGGCAACTGCGTCTATGGTTGCTGATTATTCCCCAACGGAGAAAAGAGGAAGAGGTATGGGATTTTATGCGATAGCCATGGGCTTGGCTCCGCTTATTGGAATGATGATATGTGGAATCATTATGCGTAACCCGGTCGGATTCAATATGGTTTTTTACACCGGGAGCGTGCTGTTACTAGCTGCTGTAATTCTGGCATTTCTGCTTCCCCAAACTGAAGCGAAGGGCAAAGCTGAAAGTATAGATTTTAAAAAAATAGGCGTAATAGCAACAAGGAAGGCAAATATAGCCTCTTATGCCGCTATCTTTTCTCAGTGGTTTATAATGGGTGTCATAACCGTCTTATTACCCAGCTACATGGTGAACTTAGGCATGACAGTTTTTCATGTTGCCATGGTTATGGTGGCAATAACAGCAGCTTATGCCGCTTTCAGCTATCCTGCAGGACTTTTGTCGGATAAGGTAGGGCGTAAAATCCCCTCCATTGTGGGTCTGTCATTGCTCGTAATTGCCATAAATTTGATTCCCATGGTCACAAGTTTTGAACAATTGATAGGGCTGGGTATGTTGCAGGGGATAGGGATGGGGTGCATACTTCCCTCTGCGTTGGCACTAGTCTCCGATAATACTGAGAAAGGCGAAAGAGGAACTGCAATGGGGATATTCCATGCGTTAATCACCCTGGGTGTGGCGGTCGGTGCTCCTGTTACAGGGGTGTTAGCCGGCAGAGTTGGAACCAGTCTTGCGATACATCTGAGCACACTAATGCCAATTGGGGCTATAATTGCCGTCATGGTGCTGGTTGAGGCAGGCTTACCGCAGAGAGAAATTATCGGCGGAGGAAAAAATGGCTGACATACCACCACCATTCATGGTCTCTTACGGCATCACCCGCAAATGTAATCTAAGCTGCAAGCATTGTTATGCCGAGGCCACGGAAGAAGCCGCAAGCGATGAGCTGTCAACTGAAGAAGCCAGGAGGCTTGTTGATGAGCTGGCGGATTGGGGAGCGAAATTTCTTGTCCTGGATGGTGGTGAGCCTTTGCTCCGTCCCGATTTCCTGGAGATTGCTTCCTATGCCTCCAACAAGGGCTTGATGACTGGCATCGGCAGCAATGGGATTCTTATCGATAAAGCCATGGCTGAGAGGATAAAAAATACTGGTGTTCAATCGATAGCTATTTCCATAGACAGTGTTAGAGCTGAGGTTCACGATACCTTTCGTGGTAAGAAAGGGGCTTTTCATCAGGCAATGAGCGGAGTAGCAGCGTGCAAAGAAGTAGGGCTGCCATTTCAATTTGGCATGGTTATTAGAAAGCAAACACTATCCGAAGTTCCCGATATGCTAAAGCTAGCTGTAGAGAGCGGCGCTGATGGTGCTGAATTCTTCGACCTGGTGGAAGCAGGCAGGGCGAGAATAGAATGCCGCGGTGAATCACTAAGCCCTGAAGAAAGGAAACGAACAATGGAGTGGCTGGCTCAAGCCCAGATAGACTGTCCTATCATTATAAGAGTGCCTGCCTGTCCTATGTATCCCTTGATCCTTCAGGAAAGGGAAATTAAGCCAAAGTATTTTCCTCCGGAGCTTTTAGCTCGCATTCCCTATTATGGCCGGGGTTGTGCTGCCGGCATGCCTTTTGGCTATATCAGGATTGCACCTAATGGTGAAGTTAACCCCTGCATGCTGCTGCAGATTGACCTGGGCAACATAAGGAAGAAAAGTATCCAGGAGATATGGAATGAATCAGCGGTATTAAGAGAACTTCGCTCCAGGGAATTGAAGGGCGAATGCGGGGAATGTGAGTACAAGAATACCTGTGCCGGATGCCGCGGCAGGGCTTATGAAGAAACAGGCGATATGCTTGCTTCCGACCCGGGGTGCTGGATTAAGTGAAGGGATGAAGTAATAAATTGAGTTAAACGCAAGGAGGAAGCAGTGATGGAGACAGAATTTGAAGAAGTGGATAAAATGGCACAAGCTGTTCGCAGGAAGAGGAGCCGACCGCTGACAGAAGAATTGCAGGCAGCTTATTATCAGCGTATGCCGCCAGAACTTCGAAAACAATGGGATTTGTTAGCACCAGAAGAACAAGTCACGATTCTGGAAGTGCTTGAAGAATACCATCAAATGATGGAATATGAGCTCTCGCACTTTGTAAGTGGGCTGATTCAAGCGCTAATTAAGAGACATTAAGCAGAAACGTTCTGCTTGATTTACTTGTGGCATAAAGCCTGAATATAGCTACTGAACATGAAATACATCCAGGGAGGATGAGATATGCAGCAGTTTGTGCATCAAGAATCAAGAGCCCTGAGCCGCGATGAAATGGAGCGTTTTGTTAAGGGACATTCATACGGCAGGTTGGGTCTTTGCTTTGACAACGAACCTTACGTTGTCCCTGTAGCCTATGGGTACGAGCAAGGGAAGATTTATTTTCACTCAGCCAGGCAAGGTAAGAAGCTGGATTTAATCAGGAAAAATGACAGGGTTTGCTTTCAGGTTGATGAGTGGCAAAAGGGCTGGGCCAGCGTAATTTGTTATGGCAGAGCTATCTTGACGGAAGATGTTGAGGCGAAGAAAAAATGTTTTGAGATCATGACAGGTCAAGAACTCAGTGAAGAACATCTTCAGAATGTGAAAGTTTGCATTGGAATCATACCGGTAGAAGAGATGACTGGAAGATGCAGTGCTGATTTTAGCCTGGAACGCGAAGATTGAGCTGGTCAGCTCGTTACCAGGCATTGATTGAGCAGAAGCCGTCTATAAGCTATAATCCATTAAGTAAATTAAACAGGAGGTCATTTTTGCTCAAAAGCCATGGGTGTGGTGAGTTAAGGAAAGAACACACTGGCCACAAAGCAGTTTTAGCTGGCTGGGTACATCGACGCCGTGACCATGGTGGCATGGTATTTATTGACTTGCGGGATAGCAGTGGCATAGTCCAGGTAGTTTTTAATCCACAAACAGTAAAGGAGGCATTTCACACAGCCAGCTCGTTGCGCAACGAGTATGTAGTTCAAGTTGTCGGAGAGGTTACTTTGCGTCCTCCAGGAACGCAGAATCCAAAACTGGCTACTGGAGAGGTTGAAATTGTGGCTGGTGAAGTCGTCGTTCTTAACCCATCAAAGATACCTCCATTTTATGTAAATGAGGATGAGGAAGTTGATGAAAGTCTCTGCCTTGAAAACCGTTACCTGTATTTAAGGAGGCTTAGAGTAAGGGATAATATTGTGTTACGCTACAAGGTCATAAAATTTATCCGTGATTCGCTGGATGCCAAAGGCTTTATTGAAATTGAAACACCGATATTGATTAAGAGCACGCCTGAAGGGGCACGTGATTATCTTGTGCCCAGCCGCCTTAACCCTGGTAAATTCTACGCTCTTCCCCAATCACCGCAACAGCTCAAGCAGATTCTTATGGTTGCCGGCTTCGAAAAATATTTTCAGATAGCTCGTTGTTTCCGAGACGAGGACTTGAGAGCTGACCGCCAACCGGAATTCACCCAACTTGACCTGGAGATGAGCTTTATAAATGAAGAGGATGTGCTGCAGCTTATGGAAGAGCTACTTGCCTTGCTTGTGAAAGCTGTCAAACCAAGCATGGAAATGGTGAAACCTTTCCCTCGCATTACCTATATGGAGGCAATGGAGCGCTATGGTACAGATAAGCCCGATGTGCGTTTCAACCTGGAGCTCAGAGACATATCGGATATTGCTGCTGACACTGATTTCGATATTTTTCGTGCTGCTCTCAATCGAGGCGGAAAAGTGAAAGGGATATGCGTTCCCGGGTGTGCTGACTACAGCCGTCATCAGCTTGATGACTTAATTCAGTTGAGTAAAGACTATGGAGCGCAGGGTTTACTAACTATGGCTGTTACCAGAGAAGACTCTGGTACAGGCGGGGTTAAGTCGGTAGCTACAAAGTATTTGACTCAGGAGCAGATAGAGGCGGTCATTGCCAGATTTGATGCTAAGCCTGGCGACCTGTTGTTGATTATCAGTGATAAATTGGAAGTGGTCAACAAGGCTTTGGGAGAATTACGGTGTGAAATGGCGCGGCGATTGGACTTGTTAAATGCTAATTTGCTAGCCTTTGCGTTTGTAGTTGATTTCCCTCTGCTGGAGTGGAATGAGATGAGAAACTGTTGGGAGACCATGCATCACCCCTTTACTGCTCCCCAACAGAAGGATATATCATTGCTTGATAGTGAGCCGAGTAAAGTGCATGGGCGTCACTATGATGTAGTGTGCAATGGTTGTGAACTTGGCAGCGGCAGTATTAGAGTGTACGAGCGTCAGATTCAAGAAAAGATATTTGGGCTGCTTGGTTACAGCAAAGCGGAAATGCAAGACCGGTTTGGAGCTCTTCTGAGAGCGCTGGAATATGGTGCTCCGCCCCATGGCGGTATTGCTATTGGTCTGGACCGTCTTGTAATGCTTCTTGCTGGGGAAAAAACTATCAGGGAAGTCATTGCGTTCCCTAAAAATCAAAATGCTGAAGACTTGATGTTTGCTGCTCCCTCAGAGATTGATAAGGAGCAACTTGATGAGCTGAACCTGAAGTTAAAAGGAAGCTAATTA
>CAYVCJ010000073.1:0-4766 GCA_964450165.1 uncultured Dehalococcoidales bacterium | reverse complement strand
GTTTCTCCACGGCTAACATTTAAACTCCGCTCAATTTGCTCCAGTACTTTAGAAGCACCCCTGACATGACAGGCGGTGCCCAGGCAGACATTGACTAGATGCTTGCCTCTGGGTTTAAGGGTAAACGCCTTAAAGAAAGTAGCTACGCTGTATACCTGGCTTAAGGGAACGCCCATGGTATCACTGACCTGGGTCAAGGCTTCCTTGCGCAAATAATGGAATTCAGCTTGAATATCCTGGAGTATGGAAATTAGCTGTCCCTTATCAGCATCATATTTATTAATAATAGCAGCGACCTTTTTATGCACCCGCTGCTTTCTCCTTAAGCTTGGCATATTCAGTGTTCACTCGCTGCTGTATTTTATCTATCATCTTCGGTGTGAGATGTCTGAACCTCCCTTGAGGTTTAAGGTAATCTGTGACGGGACGTAGCTGAGGGGGATCATAATTCAAGGTATACTTTCCATTCTCCACCTCATAAAGAGGGAAAACGCCCGTTTCCACTGCTAATTTTCCCAGCCTTACAGTCATATCAGTAGGAGTTCGCCAGCCTGTGGGACAAACCGATAGGATATGAACGTAAGTGGGACCTTTAATCGCAGTTGCCTTTTTTACCTTATCCATAAGGTCAAAGGGATAACTTGGACAGGCAGTAGCTACGTAGGGAATATCGTGAGCAACAGCAATTGCAGGCATATTTTTCTTCCATGTCCTTTGTCCCATACTGACTTTACCCGCAGGCTGAGTGGTAGTCGAAGCGCCAAAAGGGGTAGCACTTGACCTCTGGATGCCGGTGTTCATATAGGCCTCATTATCAAAACAAACATATAGAAAGTCATGCCCCCTTTCAAAAGCGCCGGATATAGAGCCGAGGCCAATATCAAATGTTGCTCCATCACCACCCATAGCCACTACCTTGGCTTCAGGCAAAGAAGTGCCCTTCCGTCTTAACGCCTTCATTCCTGCCTCTACCCCTGAAGCTACTATAGCCGAATTCTCAAACAAGGTGTGAATCCAGGGAACCTCCCAGGAGGTATAAGGAAGCTGTGAGGATACAATCTCCATACATCCGGTAGACATGACAACAATTACATTCCTGCCCAGAGCTTTCATTACAAGCTTCACTGCTAGAGCCTCACCGCATCCTGAACAAGCACGATGTCCAGGAACAAAGCTTTGCCTCTTTGTCACTAAACGCGGTACATATATACCTAAAGTCTCCATTACTTCACCCTACAAGTTGTGCCAATTTTTTGGGAACCCATTACTCCCTTACTCCGAATATTTCAAATTCCTCAAACTTTCCTTGGTCAGCCTTATCCATTCCTCGATGTATCATATCGCGAAAACCCTCAACTGGTATGTCTCTGCCACCAAGCCCACCGATAAAGCCAATGATTTGTGGTTTCTTTCTCAGATGATATAGAGCAGCCTTTACTTCAGAGCAAACAGGACCTGGCCCACCAAAGGAGATAGCGCGGTCAAGAACAATAAGCAGCTTTGCCTGAGCTACTGCCCGGCGAAATTCACGGAAGGGAAATGGTCGCCATAGCCGTAATCTTACTAATCCTACCTTTTCCCCAGCCTCTTTTAATTCATCTATGGCTTCCATGGCTACCTCGCTGAAGCTTCCCATAGTCAATAGTAAAACATCGGCATCCTCAGCTCGATACATTTCCACGGGGGAGTAATTACGTCCAAAGAGCCCTCCAAATTCTCGCCATGCCTGTAAAATCACCTTCATGGAATTTCTTAGAGCTTCGTCCTGGGCTTTCTTAGCCTCGGTATAAAGGTCAGGCGTGGCGAAGTCACCCATAGTTGCTGGCTTACTTGGATTCAGAGTGTAACGAGGGTGAAATTTAGGTAGAAATTTATTCACTTCCTCAGGTTCAGGAAGCAAAACAGATTCAATAACGTGTGACAGGTGAAAACCATCAATGTGAACCATGGTAGGAAGGAGAACTGCAGAGTCTTCAGCAATACGGAAAGCACACAGGGTTAAATCAAATGCCTGCTGAGCATTTTCAGCAAAGATCTGAATCCAGCCAGTATCCCTGACAGCCATGACGTCAGAGTGGTCACCCCAGATACTCAGTGGCGATGATAGAGCCCGATTGCAGACTGACATGACTATGGGTAACCTCATTGCTGAAGCTACATACAATACCTCGTGCATTAGCTCCAAACCTTGACCGGCGGTGGCGGTGAATGTTCTAGCACCAACTGCTGAAGCGCCAAGGCAGCCACTCATCGCTGAGTGCTCTGATTCAACGGGTATGTAATCTGCATCCAGTTCACCATCAGCAATGAGTTGTGCAATGCGCTCCACGATATGAGTTTGAGGTGTGATGGGATAGGCCGAAGCAACATCAATGCTTGCCATTTTCACTGCCTCGGCAATGGCAAAGGAAGATTCAAATCCTACCCTTCTCATTCCTTTATCTCCTCGACCATCGTTATTGCCTGTGTCCAGCACTCACGGGCACAAATGCCGCATCCTTTACAATAGTAAAGGTCAGCTTCAAAGTAGCCGTCCCCATTCTGGCCAATACAGTCTTCCGGACAGAAAAGCGAGCAGATACCACACTTGATGCATCGGTCATGATTGAATACAGGACGTTGTGCCCTCCAATCTCCACTGCGATAGCTTCTGGCATTTCCTGGGTCGGTTACCACACCTCCGGGAGCCAGCTCCTGCCACGAAGGCAATGATTCCTTCACATATGCCCTTTCAATTCTCTTGGAGGCAGGGCTGAACTCAGCAATAGAAGTTTCTTTATACGCCCTTTTGCAAGCTTCGATGTTCCTCTGGGCTAATTTCCCAAAGCGTTCCTCTATCGGTTCCAATAAAGAATCTAGCTTAACTATGTCAGTTGCCTTTACCAAAGCTCCTAACATGGTGGTATTCACAATGGGCACCTTTAGTAACTCCAAGGCAATGGCTGTAGCATTGACTGCAGCTAACCGCCACGGACCCCCAAGTTCTGACTTTATGTCAACTAATTCCCTGGAGCTATTTACTATTAGCGTGCCGCCATCTCTAAGCCCGGAGGTAACATCAATTATCCCAAGCAAACCAGGGTCGAGCACCACTACGATGTCGGGTTGAGTTACCGCAGACCTTACCCTGATGTGCTCGCTTTCGCTTATACGATTGAAAGCTAGAACAGGAGCACCTCTTCTTTCCGGACCGAAGCTGGGAAACGCCTGAGCAAACTTACCCTCCTTTATCGCTGCTAACGCTATAAGCTCTGTTGAAGTTACCGCGCCCTGCCCTCCCCTGCCATGCCAACGAATTTCAGTAAGTTTACTCACTTGCATTAACTGCCTTACGAGCCCCTGAAGGGACTTGAACCCTCGCACCTGGCTCCGGAGGCCAGCGCTCTATCCACTGAGCTACAGGGGCATATCAATTCTCAGTAGTTTATCACAAGCCACCACTCCAGGTGAATAGAGCATAAGTTCCGAGGATATAAAGCGCGATTAATCCTACGGCATACCAACTTACGACAGCAAAAGTCTTTCGCTTTGCTCGAAATCTGACGCCGGCAATAACAACGAGGCTCATCGCTACCACTGTTGCTGCAGTAACAAGGTGAGAATTCGACGCTAAGGAAAGCACAGGGCCCTGCCTATATGCAATGTCGACAGGAGCAACGATGGCGATGTTGAACATGTTGCTACCTAATATATCGGCAATTGCCATGTCTATTGCGCCTAGACGTAAGGCGGCGATACTAACCACCAGTTCAGGCGCAGAAGAACTGATTGCCAGAAATAAACTTCCTACAAAACTACGCTCCCAGCCGGTAACCTGGGCAATTTCATCCCCTATGAATGATAGCCATATCCCGGCAGCAATGACTGCCATTGCAGCCAGCGTGAACCTGAGATATACCATCCTTGTTGAAATACCCTCGTATTGGGTAGAGATAGCTTGTGGCGAAGATGGCTGGTGACTTCGCTCAAAGCGGAATATCTGCCACAGCGCTACCAGATAGACTATGAATATGACGATGCTCGGGAATCCCATCCACCCCAAACCTAATCCAGAAAATCTTTGTCCGGCAAAAATGCCGCCCGCAGCAACAGCGATAAGCAGTATCCCCCAGCCAGCCGACATCATGTGCTCCGAGCTTGCATCGCTTAAAATCGGAGTACGACGGTGCAGAATATCCAGCAGAGCCAGGATAGCCAGGTTAATGGCGCAGCTTCCAAAGAGGGTGCCTACAGCCAGGTCAGGAGAACCAACCAGGGCAACAGAGCTTACCCCGGTGACCAGTTCGGGCATAGAGGTGACTGCGGCAAGAAGCAACAGCCCTATCCAGATCCGTCCCACACCCGTCTTCTCGCCAATGGCATCCCCATACCGAACTGCCTTTGTTCCCGCGAACAGGATGATGACAAGACATAGAACAAACTTGAACCAAACCAATGCAGAGCAATCATACTATATAGAGAGCAAGCATATAAAGCATATGTACTCCCCCTCCTTGTCATTGCGAGGAATGCCGAACGAAGTGAGGGATGATGAAGCAATCTCAAGTTGAAGCTCTAAATACCAAGCACTAAATTCTAAACAAATCCTAATTTAGTAGCTATCAGCTTTCAGCTATCAGCTAACTGCTGATTACTGATTGTTTTTTCATATTGTTTAGTATTTCGGATTTCGTTTTTCTGAGATTGCCACGCCTTCGGCTCGCAATGACAGGTAAAAAAAGGCTGGCAATGACGCACCCCTTTTGTCATTGCGAGGAGCGGCAGCG
>CAYVCJ010000072.1:0-4945 GCA_964450165.1 uncultured Dehalococcoidales bacterium | reverse complement strand
GTCTTCGTGCCCGGACCGAAAATGGCCTTCACTCCAATTTGCTGTAGCTGCGGTATGTCCTCATCTGGTATTATGCCACCAGCGATGACCAGAACATCTCCCTTCCCCTCCTTCTTAAGGCCTTCTATCACCAGTGGGAAAAGTTCTAAATGGGCACCTGATAAAATGCTCAACCCAACAACATCTACATCCTCCTGAACTGCTGTCCTCACAATCATCTCCGGTGACTGCCGAATACCGGTATAAATTACTTCCATGCCGGCATCGCGCAACGCTCTGGCGACTACTTTAGCACCGCGGTCGTGCCCATCAAGTCCTGGCTTGGCAACCAGCACACGAATTCTAGCTTCACCCAGCATGGCCAATCTCCTCAATACTTCTGGCAAAGCTCAACAAGGACGCCTTTGGTCGATTTGGGGTGAATAAAGGCAACCATGCCCTCTAAACCACGACGTGCCTTCTGGTCAATCAAGTTCACACCCTCCACAGCAAGGGAATCGAGCGTTTGCTCAATGTTATCAACTTCAAGACATATGTGATGTATCCCCTCCCCCCTCTTCTCCAAAACCTTCTCCATGCCACTCCCCGGAAGGGGCTCCAATATCTCAAGCTTCACATCCCCACCCATATCCAGCATGGCTGTTTTCACTCCCTGCTCAGGTATGACCTCAACCTCGCTCGATGTGACACCAAACAATTTCCGATAAAGCTTTACCGTTTCGTCTAAATTACCTGCTAGAATAGCTACATGACCAATCCCGATAACCACTTTCCCTCCTAGTTAGAAAAACAGAAATTCTCTCTGAACCCCAAACACGTTCCGCAACACATCACATATTTCACCTATGGTGGCATAAGCCTCTACACACTCAATGATCGGAGGCATAGTGTTTTCCTTACTTCGCGCTGCTTCCTCCAATCTTTTCAAAGTTTCCTTTACCTTATCGTTATCCCTCTCCCGCTTAAGCTTCGCCAGTCTCTCTTTCTGCTTTGCCTCTACCCCCGACTTGACCCTCAGCGTGCTGGCTATTTTAGATTTACCAGTAACAAAGTCATTCACCCCTACTATTTTTTGCTTCCCCTCTTCAACCATCTTTTGATATTTATAGGAAGCTTGCTGAATTTCTCTTTGCTGATATCCTTGCTCAATAGCCGTCACGGCACCCCCGAGACTATCTATTTTGGCAATATAATCACTGGCTTGCTTCTCCAACTCAGCGGTAAGGGATTCCACATAATAGGAGCCGCCAGCAGGGTCAACAACATCAGCAACGCCGCTCTCATAAGCAAGCAATTGTTGCGTGCGTACCGCAATGGTCACCGCTTCTTCCGAAGGCGTCCAGTAAGCCTCATCAAAGGAATTAGTATGCAATGATTGTGTGCCTCCCAATATCGCTGCCAGAGCCTCGAGAGCAGTCCTGACAATATTGTTATATGGTTGTTGTGCCGTAAGACTGCATCCTGCAGTTTGAGTATGAAAGCGGAGCATCCAGGAACGCTCCTCATTAGCTTCAAACCTCTCCTTCATTATTCTCGCCCACAGACGACGTGCCGCCCTGAACTTGGCAACCTCCTCAAAAAAATTAACATGGCTATCAAAGAAGAAAGAAACCCTCGGGGCAAAGGCATCTACATCCATCTCATTATCAATAGCTGCCTGCACATAGGCAATACCATCGGCTAAGGTAAAGCCAATCTCCTGAGCAGCAGTGCATCCCGCTTCCCTCATATGGTAACCACTAACGCTTATAGTGTTCCAGCGAGGAACATTTTCAGCACAATAAGCGAATATGTCTGTGGTCAATCTCATCGAAGGACGCGGCGGAAAGATATAGGTTCCTCGAGCGATATATTCCTTGAGCACATCATTCTGAATAGTCCCATTCAATTTGGCTGCCTCAACACCTTGTTTCCTCCCCAGAGCTAAATACATGGCAAGCAAAACAGAAGCGGTGGAATTTATAGTCATTGAAGTGCTTACCTTATCTAAGGGAATGCCCTGAAAAAGGACCTCCATATCCTGCAAGCTATCTATCGCCACGCCTACCTTGCCAACTTCCCCTCTAGCCAGGGAATGGTCTGAATCGTATCCAATCTGTGTAGGCAAATCGAAGGCAACGCTCAAGCCAGTTTGCCCTTGATCCAGAAGGTAACGATACCTCTGGTTGGTCTCCTCAGCAGTTCCAAATCCAGCATACTGGCGTATCGTCCATATCCTGCCTCGATACATATTAGGCTGGACACCACGAGTAAAAGGATATTCGCCGGAATAGCCCAACTGTTGAGCGTAATGGATGTCAGCTATATCTTCAGGACAATATAAGGCATCTAATTCCACGCCTGAGCTGTTCTCAAATTTGTCCTGCCGCTCAGGCCGCTTCCTTACCAATGGCGTTAGTATATTCTCGCGCCATTCGGCCTTGCTATTGCTGGCCACAATTATCCCTTACCAGATTTATTTCTTCTCAGTCTCAGAGCTACCCCGGCTCAGAAATGGTGTTATCAAGTCCATCGGCAAGGGAAACACTATGACACTTGCTCTCTCCGTCGCTATCGCCGACAATGTCTGAAGGTAACGAAGCTGCATCGCTGATGGGTGAGTAGAGATGATCTTCGCCGCCCCTGCCAGTTTCTCCGCTGCCTGGAATTCACCTTCAGCATGAACAACTTTAGCTCTCCTGTCCCTTTCCGCTTCAGCTTGCGCTGCCATTGCCCGCTTCATTGTATCTGGCAATTCCACATCCTTAACCTCAACCATGCTTACCTTTATTCCCCACGGATTCGACCCCTCATCTACCACCAATTGTATCTTCTCATTGAGCTTATCTCGATGAGCTAACAGCTCATCCAGTTCAGATTGCCCCACCACATTCCGCAGGGTAGTGGCGGCAAGCAACGAAGTTGCCTTGATGTAATCAAGCACTTTAAGCACCGCATCTGCAGCATCAACGACACGAAAGTAAATCACGGCGTCAACTCTAACGGTAACATTATCCATGGTGATGCATTCTTGAGCCGGAACATCCATGGTGATTACCCGAAGGTCAACCTTCATCATCCGCTCAATGAAAGGGATAAGAAAAATAAGTCCCGGACCTCTCAGACCAACAAATCTGCCCAACCGGAAAACCGCACCTCGTTCATACTCTTGAACAATCCTGATAGCTGCTGACAGCAGTATTACCACTACTATAGCGATAACAAAATAAATAAGTGCCGACATATTATTCTCCCTCCTTTTGTTTAGATTTTTTTGCCACCCGCAATTTTAGTCCTTTTACCTGGGTTATTACCACTTCCTCTCCCGGTTCTATATCATCTCCTTCGCTTATCGCTGCCCATATTTCCCCCTCAGCCCGAACCATGCCTTTCGGGTTAAGCGATGTCTGCGCCACCGCTATTTTACCCACCATGTCTTCAATACCAGCGGTAAGCTTTCGCCTTTGCCCCTGTATAATAGCAAAAATAACATAGACAGCGAAGGCAACGGCGAAGACTATCGCCACAATGATAGGACCACTCATCTCTATATCCACCATCTCATCCTTTCTTTAATCTCTTAATTACCCACAGCTTTAAGCCTTCCACCTTGGTTATTATCACCTCCTCGCCCCGTTCTATCCTTTCCCCTTCAGTGGCGGCGGTCCACAACTCCCCTTTAGCTAAAACCGTCCCCATGGGGTCCAGAGGCATCCTGGCTACTGCTACCTCGCCAATCATGCCCTCAGCACCGGTCGCCTTACGCCGCCGTTGCCCTCGAATAATAGCACCAATGACAAAGATAAGGAAGCAGGCGATTGCAGTAACCACCCCGGCGATTAGCCCACGATTTACCTCCATGGCTGGTGAGCTATAGGTATGGCTGAATAGAATTAACGACCCGACAACCAGGGCGGCTATCCCTCCAGCAGTTAGTGCACCGTGGCTGGTGATAAATAACTCAGCTACGAAGAGCCCCACGGCAAGGAAGATGAGAAACACCCCTCCCCAATAAGCATTGAGCACACCCAAAGAGTAGAACGCCAGAATCAAGCTAATACCACCAGCTACCCCAGGGAAAATCATCCCCGGGTTGGAGACCTCGGTAATCAGCCCTACCGTGGCCAGAGTGAGCAAGATGTAAGCGATGTTCGGGTCGCTGATGACCTGCAGGAATCTCTCCACAGCGTTCATCTCATTTTTCGTCATCTCATAGCCTGCAGTGTTAATGGTAACTTCATCGCCGTTTGCTAAAGTGACCTCCCAGCCATCGATCTGGGAAATAAGGCTTTCCAGACTGTCAGCCTGCAGGTCAATCAGATTGCTCTCCAGTGCCTCATCATCCCGGAATGATTTGCTCTCGGTTACCGCTAGTCTTGCCTCCTCAAAATTGCGACCTCGCTCCATGGCGATAGTCTCAATCCACTTAGCGGAGAACTCAGTTATCTTCTTCATTTGGTCCTCTGGTATCTGTTCTCCTCCACCGCTTACTGGATGAGCAGCGCCAATGGTGGTTCCCGGCGCCATTGCTGCTATGTGAGCTGATAAGGTAATGAACGTCCCTGCAGAAGCCGCCCAGGCACCTTTAGGTGAAACATAGACCACCACAGGCACATCGGCATTCATGATCCTGGTAACTATATTCTCCGTGGAGCCAAGAAGTCCTCCCGGCGTGTTTAACTCAATGATGCAAACATCAGCACCTCGCTCCTCCGCCTGGCTAATGCCTCTATTGATATAGTTATACACCGCAGGAACGATGGTACCTTCTACATGAAGAATCTGAACGTCAGGGTTAGCAGCGCCAACCGTGCCGCCCCACACAAGCCCCACTACTGGAATTACCAGCAGCGCTAGAAAAGCAATCCTGAAAAAAGTTTTAATCATTGGTAGCTTGATTATAAGCAAAGCCCGCTAAACTAGCAAATTGCCACAAAATCCCTATACTTTTCCCTCCCCTGGCGGG
>CAYVCJ010000071.1:0-5129 GCA_964450165.1 uncultured Dehalococcoidales bacterium | reverse complement strand
AGGCAATGCTGAGTCAAAGTTTCGCTTGGTGGCAAGTAAACCTATAAGCCGAGTTCTGTGCCCTGAATTTCCTCCGAAATCAAAGATTTCGGTGGTATCAGGGTGGTGACCATTCATCTAGCCTTGATGTTACCATCAAGGTCAAGCGACCTACCCGGGGCATCGGCCGAGCACCTCAATCGCCCTCTGTTTGGTCTTGCTCCAGGTGGGGTTTGCCCAGCCAGCCAGTCACCTGGCTGCTGGTGAGCTCTTACCTCACCATTTCACCCTTACCCTGTGAAATGGCTAAACCTATTTCACGGGGCGGTATGTTTCTGTGGCACTTTCCGTAGGGTCACCCCTCCTGGGCGTTACCCAGCACCTTGCTCGGTGGAGCTCGGACTTTCCTCCCTATACACAAGGCATAGGGCGATCACCCGGTTTACTTACCACCAATATTAATTTACATTTAATTGCGATGCAGGTCAAATTGCTAATTTTTCCGGATGAGATGTATGATAACAATTTGAATGTCTTGAAAGGATATTGAGGATTAAATGAAAGTAAAAACTGAAAAGAAAGGCAAGGTATTTACCGTAATCATAAACCGTCCTGAAGTGAGAAACGCAGTGGATAGGGAAACAGCCGAAGCACTTTCACAGGCGTTCAGGACCTTCGAAGAGGACGATTCCTCATATGTAGCTGTGCTCTATGGTGAAGGAGGAAATTTCTGTGCCGGGGCTGACCTTAAGGCAATCATGGAGGGTGGAGAAAACCGTGTAGAAGCTGATGGTGATGGACCAATGGGACCTAGCAGGATGCGGCTATCCAAACCTGCCATAGCTGCGGTGTCGGGGTATGCAGTTGCCGGAGGGCTTGAGCTGGCAATATGGTGTGATATCCGTGTGGTTGAGAAGGATGCTGTATTCGGGGTTTTCTGCCGCAGATGGGGGGTGCCACTTATGGATGGAGGCACAATTCGGCTTGCTTGCTTGATTGGACTCAGCCGTGCTCTTGACATGATATTGACCGGCAGACCAGTGCCATCAGACGAAGCCCTGTTAATGGGGCTTGCAAATAGGGTTGTCCCGAATGACGCTGCTAGAGCAGAGGCGGAAAAACTGGCGGCACAAATAGCCGAATTTCCACAGATTTGCCTGAAGCATGACCGGCTGTCCACGTACGAAGGTCTCAATCTGAGCTTTGACGAGGCAATGGCCAACGAATTTCGTCACGGAAAGGCGGTTATTGGTAGTCTCGAGACGTTACAAGGCGTAGAACGTTTTACACATGGGGCTGGAAGACACGGGAAGTTTTAAAAGATAACCTCCTGCGGTAAGTTTTACTTGTCATCCAATACAAATTCACTGGATTCTATTCAAACGCCGATACATTGCTTTGTTGCTGTTATATATCTTCAAGAATTCGTGGAGTAGCTCGCGGTATATCGTTCTATTTTCGGGATTTGGATAGTATGTGTTTGAGTATCGAGTCAACCGGGGAATATCATCAAACGTGATATATCCCAAAGCAACTGAGGCAATAAGTGCAGCGCCACGGGCGTTTGCCTGCATAGGATTTTCCACCTGCCTGATTGTCCTATTAAAGACATCGGCAAAGATCTGGCACCAGACGTTGGATAGAGCACCACCTCCGACAAAGTTTAATGTATCCATCTTTCTCCCGATGAACTTTTCAACATATTTAAGGTTCCATCGAGTATTGTAGGCAACACCCTCAAAAAATGCCCGAATAATATGATCCATATTGGTAGTCATGGACACGTTATATAGCCCTGCTCTTAGCGTGGTGTTATCAACCGGGCTCCTTTCCCCATTGAGCCAGGGGGTGAAGATTAACTTATTGCTTCCTGGAGGCACTCGCTGTGCGATTTCGTCTAATTTCTTATATACCTCTGGAGGGGGCTCGTCAGCCCTCAGCTGGTTTTTATGGTAAATAATATTATCTACCAGGAATGGTAAAACCCCTCCTGCGATATCCTGTTCATTTATACACTGATACTTGCCGGGGATTGCTGCAGGAAGTGATGCAATAGAATGAAACATGTCTGTTTTCTTGAATGGCACAACGCATTCAACCCATGACGATGTACCAAGGTAGAGGTGACCTTCGAAGTCCCTCACTGCTCCCGAGCCAACAAGCGCTGCCTGGTGGTCAGCAGCACCCATAACAACCTTTACATCTTGCCCCAGCCCGATCTCATCCGCCGCCTTTTTGGAAATGGGTCCTAGAATATCAGTGGATGATTTCAAAGGCGGCAGTTTGTTTTTATCAATTTTCAGTCTGTTTATCAATTTATCGTCATAGTGAATATTGTTGATATTTCTTATATCGGTAACCCAATAGAGAATTGTGGAATCGTAGGAGCCGGCAAATTCACCGGTGAGCCGCAGGTTTAAATAATCCTTGCTTTCCAAAAACATGTGCGTTTTTTCGTAGATTTCAGGATACTCATGTTTTACCAACAAAACATGGGCGATATCATCCTTCCCCGATAAAGTAGGTCCTCCACCCGTCTTGGGGATCCATCTTAAAACATTAAATAAATTGTATCCCGAAATACTGGGGAAACCTCCCATCAACTCTCTAACATAAGGAGCGCCGCGAGAATCCATCCAGGTAAGTGAATTCATCAGGTGATGACCATCAGAGTCTACAGCAACGGTGCTGGACATCGTGCTTGAGACACATACCGCAACAATATCGCTTGGGGGAACGACGCTTTTTTTAATCAGTCGTTTCGAGGTCTTGACCAGGGCATTCCACCACTCATCCGGGTCCTGCTCAGCACCCCCATTCGGCAAGAAATATACCGGTGTCTTTTCGGATTCGAAATCTACAACTTCTCCATGTATGGAAACTATTGCTGTCTTAACGCCAGACGTTCCGTGATCGATTGCCAAGATGTACTTCTTATCAGTATCTTCTTTTGCCTTTTTCCCTCGCGGCATACTCTCCTCCAAATGTCTAACCAGAAAAGCAATGCGCTATGTAGTATAGGCAAACTTCACACTCTTTTATATATCCATCTTTTTGACGTTACCATTTTCATCTACCATTTCAGCAATCAATCCTCCGAACGATCCTCCGCCTTCCTTGGCCTTATCAAGCTTTATAACCTGCGGAACAAGGTCCAGGAAATCCTGTGGATTTATGCATCCCTCGGGAGGGAATACCCCCTTTTCGGTAATCTTTCCTTGATGCATAAGGATTGCCCCTATAGCTGCTGGAACTCCGGTGCCTTCTCCCAATGCCTGACTTTTGGAAGCCATGTGGACTCTATATTCCCGGTGTTTCCCGTCTTTCCTGCCTTTTATAACTATTGAACAGCAACCACGTTGTATACCAAAATTGGTTTCTTTCAGTATTCTTTCCCTTTCTCTAAGGATATAAGCAACGGCGAAATCATACGGTATTACAGTTTGTCCCTCCACATCCAATGGTTCTGTGCTGGAAAGGCCTAACCTACACATATCTCTTGTCAGGTCGTAATATTCATTTGGTATCACAGAACCTTTGTTGGTGACTTCATTACACTTGATGTACTTTGGGAGGGTAACCTGCTCCGGGTGCGGGTACGGATATACCGGTACTTCACCCAGTATAGGGAACTGGAATGTTTGGCGAAGTGCTATTCCATCCTCTCCGAAGTATTTGACCGTCTTTAGCCTCCCATCAAGGAACATCGGGATATCTATAGACATGGAATGGAATCTGTGACCAATTACGCCTTTCCCCTCCACCGGCTCACCACCGTGGGCATGGAAGATGCCAATAGAATCAACTTCGTCCAGCAATTGCTCAGCAACAAATCTTGCAATCAAGTTCGTAGCGCCAGGGGAGCTGCCCATTCCAAT
Source organism: uncultured Dehalococcoidales bacterium (assembly GCA_964450165.1). Classification (GTDB taxonomy): domain Bacteria; phylum Chloroflexota; class Dehalococcoidia; order GIF9; family AB-539-J10; genus CG2-30-46-19. The sequence continues at coordinate 1,272 of CAYVCJ010000071.1, read as the reverse complement.
CACTGCAGTAATACCAGCTTTCTTGGCAGCATCATCCATCTTGAAGATATCAGCAGTTACGTCAACATCGTCACAGATATCCACATAATTTATTCCGGCATCGATAACCGCTCGCACGACATTCTTCACAGTCTTATAGAATGGTCCTACGCAATTAAGCACAACATCAGCGTCCTTAACAGTATTCTTTATGCTCTTTTCATCCTCAGCATCAACTTTAACAGCGGAGACCTTCTTTGACCCCAGTTGAGCAACAAGTTCTTTCGCCTTTCCAATATTAAAATCACCAATAACGACTTCTGAAAACTCGTCATTGGATGCAAGTGTTTTGACTGCAGTAGTCCCTACTGTTCCACAACCTCCGAGAACAATAATTTTTGTCATCATTAACCTCCCCAGTTTTTAATCAAATCTTAATTTTAGCTACGCTTAGTCACCCTACCATCTCATCCTGACTATGACCCTAAGCGTCATTCGACGTATAATATTCTATTACAACTGTCACACTGGACTAAATTACCAGCTTTAGCCTTTTGCCATTGAGTTGTGGGCAAGGTAATGTGGCATCCCTGGCATCTCCCGCCTTCCACTTTAGCTACGGCTTGCTCTTTGGTCGTCCTGATTTGTTCATACAGGCTGAGTGCTTCTGGGCTAATTTGCCTGGCTAGTTCTTCACGGTCCTGGTGGAGACCGGTGAGCTTGGCTTCCACATCTGACTTTCCCTGGATGAGCATCTGTTGCTTTTGCTGCCACTCCTTGGTTACCCTTTTCAGTTCCTGGCTGATGTTTTTTATATTAGATTGAATGTCCTCCGCCTCGCTCATTAACTCTAGTAATTCATCCTCTTTCTTGCGGACCTTTTTGCCAAGCTCTTTGCTCTCGAGGTCAAGGTTGACCAATTCCTTGGGGTTTTTGAGCTTGCCCCCGTAAAGCTTATCATTAATTTGTTTCACCTTCTGTTGAAGATCTTCTAGCACCCATTCAGCTTCTTTTTGTCTTTTCCCCGTGTCTCTCAGTTCCGCTTTTTTTGAAGCGAGGTTAGATTTAACTTTAGCTAAAGGTTCATCATTGGTTAGCTGAGTTTCAATCTCATCTAGTTCTTGTTGGCTTCTTTGAAGTTCGCGGTCGATGTATTGCAGCGTATAAAGCTGCGCTGGCGAATTCATGTTGTCGTTTATTTTAGTAGGCAACATAGGTCGTGTCAAAGAAAATGGTTAATTTGTGATGCTGGATTGAAAAAAGGGGTATAATAGTAATAAAAACGAGCAACCT
>CAYVCJ010000070.1:0-5274 GCA_964450165.1 uncultured Dehalococcoidales bacterium | reverse complement strand
TCAAGAGTCAAAACCCCTAAGGATAACCCGGAGATAGAAAGGTTTAACCAGACCCTGGAGTATGAATGGCTCTACAACTCCAATCTATCTTTAGACCCTGAAGAGCTCAATCCCCGACTAACCGAATGGCTTATTGAGTATAACTTCAACCGCCCCCATCAGTCTCTTGCCTATCTTACTCCTGTAGAGTATATTGAAAAGGAACTTGCTAAAATCTATAGTCCAGTGTTACCTATGTGGTCAGCCAGCACAGCCTATTGACATCATCCTAGACAATGGTCTACCATACGCAGGTTGTGATTCGAGGAAGGATGGATATGCCGATTTGGTTATCCGTCTTTCTTCTATTTCCGCCAGGTTTATCCATTTGGTATTTAGAGACTACTTATGCTGGCTTCTTAAGGAGACATTAACCAGGGATGTAATTTTACCGAGGTTTTGATGATGCTTGCCGGGGTTTCTGTCATTAGCATAGTTCTTTTTATCGCAGTCATCGTCTTGGCTGTTATGGCGGTGGGCTTTAAGGATCTACTTTCTGCTGCGATTTCATTGGCGGCTTTGAGCGCTGCATTAGCAATAATCTTTTACCGCTTGAGTTCTCCCTATGCCGCAGTAATTGAACTCTCTGTCTGCGCTGGCTTAATCACAGCGCTATTCGTAGCAGCTATCAGTTTAACCAGGAGAAGATGAGGAATTGACAAAAAGTATACTAGGGGTGGTATTGGGCGTAATATTTGTGGGTTTTTCCGTTTTGATATTGATCCACTCACCTCAGCCTGCGGTCTATGTTCTAGGTGGCCCCCAAACCTTTAGCAGCGCTTTGTGGGAATTCCGTCCCCTTGATGTCTTCCTCCAACTACTAATCATCCTGGCTGGGACTTTTGGCATTCTTACATTGGTTAGGAGATCTCAATAATGAATTTATGGCAGCTTTATATAGCAGCAATTGTTATCCTTTTAGGCATTGGGATTTATTGCTTAATAAGCCGAAGAAATTTAATCCAATTAATAATCGGAATTGAGGTTATTGCCAAAGCAGTTACTTTAAGTTTTATCCTCGCTGGTCACCTTCAAGGGAACGAGCAAATCGCTCAGGCTATAGTAGTGACCATCATCCTGATTGAGGCAGTTAGCACAGCGGTTGCCCTGTCTCTGATAGTGGCTGCGTATCGGCATACAGGTAGCCTGGACACCAATATTCTCAAGAGGCTTCGAGGCTAGGAAATGGAAACAGGTGTACTGATAGCTTTACTTGCCATATTGGTACCCATAGTACTTGGCCCCTTTACCTATCTTATTGAAAAGATAAGCGCCAAAGCCAGGACGATATATGCCGTATCCTTAGGTTTCATCACCGGGGGCCTGACCTTAGCGCTAATCCCTTATATCACAAAAGGAACTGTAGAAAGCTTTATGTGGATACCGGGAGCAGGCAGGATATTATTCAGTATTTGTCTCGATTCTTTCAGTGTTTTCGTGGCTATGGTTGCTGGCGTTATTGGAGCCCTGGTTTTGTTATTTTCCACTCGATACATGAAGCCGGCATCTGAAGAGTATTCACTGTCACGATATTATTGGCAAGCACTGTTATTTATTGGTGGCATGATCGGACTGGCCTTAACCAGCAACCTTCTAGTTATGTACGTCTTCTGGGAGATTATCGGATTTTGTTCCTACGCTCTAATTGCCTATTACTATCATGAACCAGAGGCTGTACCAGCCGGGATTAAGGCATTTATCGTGACCAGGATAGGTGACATTGGACTTTTAGCCGGCATATTAATTTTATGGCATGCTACAGGAACTCTTAACATCTTCGAGATAATGAGTGCCTCACAGGCTGGTCTCATCTCCTTCACCCTTCTCGGTCTAGCCGGCGCTGGATTTCTTGCTGGAGCCATAGGTAAATCAGCGCAGTTTCCTCTGCATGTCTGGTTACCGGATGCTATGGCAGCCCCTACTACTATTACTGCCCTGATTCACGCCGCTTGCCTGGTCAACGCTGGTATATATCTGCTTGCCCGCAGCTATCCTATATTTGCTGCGCTAGCCTGGTGGCCTACGGCACTGCTCTGGATTGGAGCAGTAACCGCTCTTATGGCAGCAACAATAGCGCTAACACAGTGGGATATTAAGCGGGTGCTGGCATATTCTACTATCAGCCAGCTAGGATATATGATGGCAGCTATTGGGGCAGGAGCAATTTTAGCTAGTCAGTTCCACCTTGTAAGTCATGGAATATTCAAAGCACTCCTCTTCCTTGGCGCTGGTTCCATTATGTATATGACCGGGGGAATTAAAGACCTGCGCCAGATGGGAGGATTAGCTAAGTACATGCCGATTACCCGTATTACCTTTATCTTCGGGCTTCTTTCGCTAGTGGGAATTCCTATCTGGAGCGGCTTTTTCTCCAAAGATATGATTATGGCAAACTTGTTACAAGGCGGAGCTTATGGGCCTCTCGTTCTCCTTGTCATAGCTACTTTCTTTACCGCGGCTTATTCCTGGCGAATGTATTGGCTTGCCTTTCAAGGGGAGAAAAGAACTTCAACTGAAGTTCATGAATCGCCGCCGCAAATGACTGGGCCTTTGATTATACTAGCTCTTGGCTCTTTCCTATTCTGGCTCTGTATATCTCCTTATACAGCAAGCATGGCATCCTCTCTACCAGCCGGTTATCTCATAACGCATATGTCTTTAGCTGCTGTTATCCATCATGCTTTCACTAGCCCCATTATCTGGGTTACCGCCGCTGTAATAGTTACTCTAATAGTTCTAACTTCAAGATGGAGAGCAACTGTTATAAATGCATATCAAAAGCCTTCTGCCGTTACCTTGCCTTTGATGAGAGCTTACTGGATTGACATCTTCTATAACCGGGTCATTGTGAAAGGTCTCTTCAGTTTCTGCCAGCAGTTCAGGAGATTACAAACAGGGGACTTGAATTATAACAACTTAGCGATAGCCATAGGACTTGTAATATTTTTGATAATGCTATTTGCTTGGGGAGTGTACTAAATTGAATATTTCACCTGCTGCTCCTATTATTACACTCTTCATTGGGGCCCTTTTAACTTACCTTTTTGGTCGCACGTATCCTAAGCCTAAATTTACCGGTTTAGCTTCTCTCCTGTTCCTGGTTATTGCTTTGGTGGAACTCCTTAATCTTTATCCTGGAGGCGGGCGTGTAACCTATTCCCTCTGGGGTGCTCAAACATTCCTTGAGGCTAATGGGCTGGCAATATTCTTGGGTGTGGTAGCGGTGGGGCTGGGGATTTTGGTTTTAATCTATGATGTAAGCCATATGAAAGATAGTCCTGGCTTGAGCAGGTATTATGCCCTCATCCTTCTTATGGTTGCCGGTGCCATAGGTATTGGATTCGCAGGAGACCTATTTAACCTGTTTGTTTTCTTCGAAGTTATGGCTATTCCTTCTTATGCACTGGTTGCCTTCCGGAAAGAAAAATGGGAGCCTGTGGAAGCAGCAGTTAAGTACACCATCATGAGCATCTCTGGATCTTTGCTGGCTCTTGGTGGTATCTCTATAATATTTATGTATACTGGCAATCTTGACCTGAATACCCTGGCGCAATCGGCAGCGAACATGGACCCAGGAATGGCCATCGCCGCTGCCGGTCTCATTATAGTCGGTTTCGGAGTGAAAGTAGCCATAGTTCCGCTTCACATGTGGCTACCCGACGCTTATCAAGCTGCCCCTAGTGGGATAAGCGCCTTGCTATCGGGCATTACCAGTGGAGCAGGAGCTATTGCGATGCTCAAAGCCCTGGCAATACTGTTGCCGACAGGAACCCACCCTGGGGTAGTGCTGATAATTTTCGGCATCATTAGCATGTTCGTGGGCAATTTCATGGCACTGGTGCAAAAGGATTTGAAGCGGATGCTGGCTTATTCCAGCATAGCGCATATGGGCTATGTAGTGATGGCAATTGGGCTGGCACTTAATTATCTGCCAATTGCCGGTGAGTACGCATTTAGAGGTGCTTTTTTCCATATCATGAACCATGCAGTGATGAAAGGGGGAGCATTTCTATGTGCCGGGGCTATTTTTCAGTCTATCGGCACCAGTGATCTGCATGAAATGAGGGGGATAGGGCGTAGAAATGTGCTGGTGGGAGTTGCCTTCGCCTTTTTCGCTTTAGCTTTAGCTGGAGTGCCACCTCTTAATGGCTTCATCAGTAAATTCTTCATTTGTAAAGGCGGTGTTGATGCTGGTGGTTGGGGCATTGTGGCTATGAGCCTGCTGATTTTGAACAGTGCGATCTCCTTAGGTTACTATCTTCCGGCCTTGAATACCATTCTGTTCTCCCGTGATATCTCAGAGAAGACAAAACTAGCCAAACCAAGTCCAATATGGATATCCATACCTATCGTCATCATGGTTATTCTTACCGTGTCACTGGGTGTTTACCCTGAGTTCGGCTTGAAAATAGTCAATCCAGCGGTACAATATTTAATGAGCTTTGCAGGAGGTTTATGAGTCAGTTTATACTTTCCCCGCCAATTGCATTCATCATATTTCTGCTTGTTGCTTACCTCCTCTACAAGGGGGGAAGCGCCTTGGGACCAAGAACTAAGGTAGAGGGAAAGAAGTTAGCTACCTATTCTTGCGGTGAGGATATACCGGGCGGAAAAGTGCAACCAGCTTACCATTTTTTCCGTTTTGCATTTTTCTTTCTTGTTTTAGATGTAGCTGCCTTAGTGATTGCCACGGTGCCAAGTGGGAGGGCGGCTTGGTTGGGTATTGTATATCTAGTCACGGTATTGATAGCAGTGGTTATTTTGCTGGTTGATAGAGAGGTGATCCGATGAAAAAGTTAACACCGAAAGTCATAAAATCTAAGAGTGAAGCGCGTGCCTGGTCAGTATGGGCTATTAACTATTTTACTGCTTGCGGATTTATGGAGCTACTTCCTTGGGTAGGCTCCGGCTATGATATGGAAAGGTTTGGGATATTACCTGTGCCATCGCCCAGGCATGCCGATGTTTTCATCATAGCAGGATATGTAACCACGAAGGCTGCCAAGCGTATAAAGATGATTTACGACCAGATGGCTTCTCCTAAATATGTCCTGGCTCTGGGGAGTTGCCCCATGACGGGGGGGATGTACTGGGATTCCTATGCTACCATAAAACGAGTAGACGAAATCATTCCGGTAGATTTATGGATTGAAGGTTGTCCTCCTAAACCGGAAAACATAGGACATGGCATAGTGATGGCGGCGAACGCAATAAAAGGTGGTCTTAAAGGACATT
>CAYVCJ010000069.1:0-5308 GCA_964450165.1 uncultured Dehalococcoidales bacterium | reverse complement strand
ATGAAGGTTAGCGAGGAGCTACCTAATGGAACTCTACTCCCCCGTCGATGTTCACAGCCTGTCCGGTCATGTAGTCGCTATCTTCTGATGCCAGGAAAGCAGCCAGGGGAGCAACGTCTTCAGCGCTCCCAAGCCTTTCTAGTAGAATTTCCGGAGATTTGAAAGTCTTCATGGAGCCTCTCACTACCTCCTCACTGTTGAAATATATGCCGGTAACATGGAAACCAGGGCAGATAGCGTTTACGGTTATGTCGGGAGCTAGCTCTTTAGCGAATACTTGAGTTACGGCTATCACTCCGAATTTACTCGCTGAATAGGCACCTATGTGTGGTGTCGCCGTCTTACCAGCGATGGAGGCAGTGTTTATTATCTTCCCCCTCAGGGAACCAAACTTCCTTTCTTGTTTTAACATCCTTATAGCAGCAAACTTTGAACAAAGCCACACACCCTTGAGGTTTGTGTTCATAACGCGATCCCATTCTTCCTCGGTTTGCTCGATAAGAACATACGGTAAACCACTGATCCCGGCGTTGTTTACCATAATGTCTATTCTTCCCCACTCACCGTAGGCTTTTTCAAGCATCGCTTCAACCTCGGCCGATACGCCGACATCAGCCCTTATCACCATAGCCTTTCTACCCAACTCCTCAATCACCTTGGCTGTCTCGTTAGCCCCTTCCAGATTTATATCATCCACTATAATATCAGCCCCTTCCCTGGCATACCGTAGACTGATTGCCCTACCGATCCCAGAACCACCCCCAGTCACTAACGCTATTCTACCTGCTAGTCTTTGCTGCGAGAATTCCTTCAAGAACATACCTCCTTTGCCCGGGATTATCTGTGCGACGCACTATCCCTAGCTCGTATAATAACGTCGAGTTTCAGAGTTTGCAATATGATAACTATGCGAATCCCACCTTTGCCTGATGAGTAGCGAACAAACCGCTAGGTTGTGTAATGGGAACCCAAAAACAATATCCCTATGCCACCGGTATTCTAAGTTGCAGTGGTGTATATCTGTCTGTGCGTAATGTAATTACAACACTAGAACGCGAGGTGGTTCTAGCAAAAAATGACTAGGCGGTGGCAAGGTAAGAGCTACAAGTTATCCGAATTCCATTCAAGTTCTTTGGTTAGACGTTCACCTAATCTATCTATCTCAGCAAATACTAAGGCTGAAGAGGCACTAAGAATCCTATGCCATTTATGTTGATAATCAGCCATTGGCTCGAATAAACTCTTAGTATCATAGCCGCCGGTGAGGACGAACATTTCAACGTTGTGTTCTGTGGCAATGGCTTCCACAGGGCCACGAACATGAGCCACGGGATCTCTGACTGGCTTCAAGCGAGATTTGAAATCATAAACTGTTTGCAACATCTGCTCTTCAATGTGCTTCCATTCGGGATTTGTGGGTCGCACAAGCTTACGCACAACATTTTTCGTAAGCTTTTCGACTTTGTCTAGGAGGCTCTGGACCAGGATTGCCCAAGCGCCACAATGGTAGTCAACCCATTCTCCCTGGGATAAAGGTGGTGTAGCCTCAGAATTCAGCAGCAGTAGGCTAATCGCTACTCTGCGCATTTGTAGTTCTACGTCTATCAGGTCAATGCATATTTCACGCCACTTGCTGAACTGAGCTCCTGTCTCGATGTTTGCAAGCGCATTTTGGGCCTGTTGAGGGTCACCCGTCTACTGGAGAATTTTCCTGAAGGCGCTGACATGACTTGGCGCTGTTTGCTCCAGGCTCCTGGCAGCACTGCTCACCACTGCATGATGTAGCCTGTCAAAACCACCTATTGGTCTGCTCACTATGTCCTTGTCTGGTTGTATCTGACCAAGACTTGCTTGGAATATAGGCGCCCTGTTCTGAGAAGTCAAGTCGGCTTTTTCACTGTAGATAGGCATCTGATTGCGCTATGACCAAAGCAGCTTATAGACCAAACATTTTGAGGGAATGTGCAATCCCCTCTGTTTCACACCACACAGCAATGAAAATTCATAGGCGTGGAGATTGAACTACGCATAACCTCTCCTCTCAAATGGGGTTGATTCTGCCGCAGTGCGGGCACCTGATGCTAGATGCCTTGAACCCGGGTGGCACCCTTAATTTAGTGCCACAGTCGCAGGTTATGGTCTTATAGTCACTGCGACGCCACAATAGGTCTGAGGTCTCGCGAGCCCGTTGGATCTCGTCTGGTTCCTTTTCTGTTACCTCTAATCCTGCTGCGCGAAGGCCAATGGCTCCGGTGGCCATGGCAGAGTCGGGCACAATCCGCCTACTCGTCTTGTGAACCTGTCGGTATGCCTGGTCGTAGTCAGCAAAAGAGGCTCCCCCAGCCATTGAGCGGAGGATACGTATTCTCTCAGAAATGGGCGGGTGGGTGCTGGTCAGGTCAATCGCCGACATGCCCTTTTTACGGAAGGGATTGATGATATACATTGGCGCCGTTGCTTTGTTGGCCGATTTCAGCTGGCTGGTCGAAGCGGCCAGTTTTTCCAGCGCTGAGGCCAGTCCCTCGGGGTATCTGGTATACAGGGCTGAAGAAGCATCGGCCAGATATTCCCTCTTCCTGGAGATAGCGAAGTAGATAAGCTGGGCCATAATCGGCGCCAGTATGATAAAGACGATGCCGACGGCAAGAATTATTAGCTGACCTGACCCGCCTCCCGATGAGGAACTCCTTCTGCCTCCAGCCATGCTGCTGAAGAACAGTAATCGCGTTGCATACCAGGCCAGAATGACGATGGTACCGAGAAGGACACTGCTCATAGCCATTAACAGTACATCACGGTTCTTTATGTGGGATATTTCGTGCCCGATAACACCCTGGAGTTGATCGCGGTTGAGTTTTTGCAAAAGTCCAGAGGTGATGGCCACGGCCGCCCGATTGGGGTCTCGCCCGGTGGCGAAGGCGTTTAGTGCCGGGTCATCGATGATATAGATGTCGGGCATCTTCTCCAGCCCCGAGGCAATCTTCATCTCCTCAACTACGTTGTAGAGACGCGGGTGGTCATCGCGGCTGATCTTTTTCGCCCGTGACAGCGTCAGCAGGATATTGCCCCCCCGGAAGAAGGCGACCAGACTCATCACTCCCCATACTACCAAAGCGATAATCAGGCCCCCGATGCTACTGCCAAAGAAGTACAGCCCCAGGAAGTAACCGACCAGGAGCAGCAATACCCCCATTCCGGCCACCAGTATTGTTGATCTTATCTGGTTAGACCTTATCTGTTCCCACATAGACTACAACATACCTGGTTAGGTGAAGCTGACCTTGGGTGCTTCTCTCTCCTCAGCTGCGCTAACCTCAAAGAATTCGCTTGCCTTAAAGCCAGTCATGCTGGCTACAATATTGGAGGGAAACATCTGGGTCCGGTTATTATAGCTGAGGACTGAATCATTATAGTACTGGCGGGAAAAGCTTAGTTTGTTCTCGGTGGAGGTGAGCTCCTCCTGAAGAGCCAGGAAGTTCTGATTGGCTTTAAGGTCGGGGTAATTTTCAACTACAGCGAGAAGCCGACCCAAAGCAGAGCTTAACTCAGTCTCAGCCTTAGCCCGCGCGCCTGGTCCGGAGGACGCTGCCTGCTGGGCAAGGTTGCGAGCTTTGGTTATGGCTTCTAGTGTCTCCCGCTCGTGCTTCATGTAGCCTTTGACCGTTTCGATAAGGTTGGGAATCAAGTCGTGTCGTCTCTTTAGCTGGACATCAATCTGTGCCCAAGCGTTCTTTACCTGATTGCGCAGCCTGACCAGTTTGTTATAGGTCGCAATGAGTACGACGATAATAAGAACGACGACAACGCCAACAATGATGTACCATGTCATAGAACACCTCCTAAGCGATTTGCACCTAGTTTACTCTAGAAAGGATTCCCCTGTCACCTGTGTCTGTCCTCCATAGTTCACTCCATGGGCTTGAATACTTCTCCCAAGAAGGTGATGACCTCTTGCTGAGAACGTGTTTTTTCTGACGGTTTCTTGGTCAGCTGTCTTGTCAGTTGACCAAGCTCGCCACCGTCAAACCACAATCCGTCTCCTCGTTGGCAGACATCAATCAGTATTCCAGGTTCTTGACCTATGCCTGTTTTCTTCATTTTCTGACCGCAGATGGGACACTTCCGCTTCTTCTCTGATGATTCGGCTTCTTCGGAACTGAGGATGTTGCTGAGGAACACATTCTGGCTCTCTAGGTTCATGGACTCCAGCAATAGCTCAAGCTCACCAGAATCAAACCATACGCCCTGACAGTCAGTACAATAATCAAGCTCAATCTTGTTGTACTCAACAACTATCATATCGCTCTTACAGGTAGGGCATATCATGGCAGCCGCACCGTATAGTGGTTAACCGAATCGCGGTTATTTTGCATTTATATTAGCTCGCATTCCCGCCCTCATTATACCCCGGCGTCTGAACACTGAACAAACCGCATCGCGGAGCAACCAGGGCTGGCCCTGGATTCCCCGGCCTTCGTCCTTCCTTCTACAGCTCAAAGGGATCCGTCCAGTTCATCGGCTACTGGCCTTTTACAGGCTCTGCAACGTTGTGCCCCTCTGAACAGCGGCGCGCCGCACGAAGGACAGTGATAGCGCTCGCATTCAGCCCGGGCCCATTCTACGGAACCCTTCTCATCACCGTACTCAGCCACCTTCGCTCGCCATATGGGAATTGTCCGCATCATCACCCGCGCACCAGTGGCAAGGCCAAAATTCTTGATCATGTCACATGGCCATTCCTCACATTGATGGCAGGAATAGTACCCCTTTGATTTCACGCAATCCCGTATCGGGCATATCCTACAGTAATCGTAGATATTCTTCGGCGGGTCAGGCTGCATACAACCGAGGCATTCTGTGTCTTCGGGCTTTGTTCCATAAAGGTTCGCCATGATCGCCTTGAACTTCTCATTGCCATCCCTTGTTGCGATGTAGATTCCACAGACACCGCAATACAATCCACATGGTGCCATCAGATCCTTGTTCCTGATTTCTTCCTCGGTCCACCCTTCCATAATTTATGTCTCCATAATCCGTGATACCTGTGATGATTCTATACTGGACGCAATGTAACTGCAATATTGGAGAGAAGAGCACTGCTAAGATAGAACATAAGCAAAACCCTTGAACCCTGGCTTCAATTATGCTCGGTCAGCCGATATTGGGACACTTGCCGTGTTTGACTGTTCCCAACGCAGCAGTCTGGTTCCCACCCAATGACGTAGAAAATGGCTTCTTGTTCAGCTACTCATGAGGCAAAGGCGAAGAGTCTCGCCACTATCTAATCATCGCATGCCAGCTCGTATAG
>CAYVCJ010000068.1:0-5336 GCA_964450165.1 uncultured Dehalococcoidales bacterium | reverse complement strand
GCGGCAGACTAACCTTTGCCATGCATTCTTACATTACTAGTTATAGCAATCTCTATGGGCTGACCGCACTTAGGGCATGAGATTTCCATAACCAGCGGCTTCTCCATCATCCTTTCCACGAGCGTCGTAACTATAGAATCTATGTTATCCAGCCGCTCATCTATCAGATTAAGGCGCTTAATTAGCTGCTGTGCATCTAACTCTTCGGCACTTTTTATGATTAACTCTCCTTAATCCCCCTTAGTCCCGCTTTTCTAAAGGGGGATTTAGAGGGATTTTTATAAACCCTTCTCCACAACGCCCAGAGTTTCCAGTTCATCTTTATCACGTTCCATCAGCTTGTCTATTCCTTCTGAAACAGCGCGCTCCAGGTATTTACGAAATGCATCTCGCGCCGCTGGCGAATTACGCACTGCCTCCTTGGCTTTCTGCCATTCATCGCTAATTATCTCATTAATTTGCTCGGGGCTCATCGGCTCCTTACCATGCCAGATGCTTTCCAGCCTGTCCAGAACCCGCTTCGCTATTGACCTCTTCAAACGATCAAGAGAAAAAACTTCTTCCCAGGCATATTCTTGTTCCGCTTTTCCCTCAGCCATGATTTATTCCCTCCTATGCAGTATTATGATAACGATTATTATCGGTTTAACTGTGCGTCTTGTCAAGATATTGATTTACAGCGGCAAAAGATATACATTATTTGCCAGGGGGTGATTAAAAATGCCAGAAGTAGAAGTTGGGAAGGTAACGGATTTTTTTGCCCAACCGGTAGTGGCTGGTATCGAACTAAGCGACACGCTGAAGACAGGGGATAAGATCCATATCAAAGGCGCCACCACGGATATGGAACTTGTGGTGGAATCCATGCAAATTGACCGCGTAGATATCAGCACCGGCAAACCCGGCGACCTCATCGGCATAAAAGTTCCCGATAGGGTGAGGCGAGGCGACAAAGTCTACAAAGTTACTGAATAGATTGCTTCGTTTTACTCGCAATGACACGGAGCAAATTGGCCATTTCAATGGCTTCCATAGCAACGAGGAAGCCTCGGTTACCTTCTTTTGCTCCTGCCCTCTGAATAGCCTGCTCCAGAGTATCAGCGGTGATTATGCCCTGTATCACCGGTAGCCCGGTATCTAGAGTGACTCGCCCGATTCCTCTGGTTACCTCGGAGGATATATATTGAAAGTGTGGTGTGCCACCGCGAATTACGGCGCCAAGGCATATTATGGCGTCGTACTTACCACTCTGCGCCAATTTTTTAGCTATCAGTGGGATTTCAAAACAACCTGGCGTCCAGGCAACATCAATATTCCTTTCCTCAACACCGTGACGCAACAGAGCATCATTCATCCCCTCTAGCAACCTGGTGGTTATCATCTCGTTAAACCGAGAAACAACAACGCCAAATTTCAGTCCTTTGCCTACCAGTATTCCTTCATAACGATTAGTCATCAGCTACCTCCTTTATATGGAGCAAATGTCCCAGCTTCTCTTGCTTGGTCTTTAAGTAATTAACATTGTTCGGATTAGGCGGAGCCACCAGAGGAACGATTTCCACTATTTTGATTCCATAACTTTCCAACCCAACTACCTTCTTAGGATTGTTGGTAAGCAGCCTTATTTTATGTAAACCTAAATCGGCTAAGATCTGCGCCCCAATGCCATAATCCCTTAAGTCCGGAGCAAAACCTAAAGCTATGTTGGCCTCAACGGTATCCAGGCCCTGGTCCTGAAGCGCATAAGCGCGAAGTTTATTATGAAATCCAATCCCTCTCCCCTCCTGCCTCATGTACAAAAATACCCCCCTACCCTCTTCGGAGATCCTCTCCATTGCCAACTTGATTTGTTCACCACAATCACACCTCAGGCTTCCGAAAACATCACCGGTAAGACATTCACTGTGAACACGCACCAACACAGCTTCATCCCCGGATACATCCCCCTTAACCAGAGCCATATGCTCTGCAGGGTCAACAATGGATTTATAAGCTACAGCCACAAATTCACCATATTTGGTGGGCAATTTGGCTTCAGTTACCTTTTGAACTAGCTTTTCATGGCGGTGCCGATAAGCAATAAGCTCTGTTATGGAGATAATCTTCAGGCTATACTTCTCAGCTACAGCTTCAAGTTCTGGTAACCTCGCCATATGCCCATCATCATCCATAACCTCACAGATAATACCGGCAGGATAGCACCCAGCGAGTTTAGCCAAGTCCACAATGGCTTCAGTATGCCCAGCCCGCACCAATACTCCACCTTCTCTGGCACGAATGGGGAATACATGCCCCGGTTGAACCAAATCTTCGGGCTTGGTATCAGGATCAAGCACCGCTTTTATGGTTTGTGACCGGTCGAAAGCGGAAATCCCCGTGGATACCTTATCCTTCGCTTCAACGGACACCGTGAACGCAGTCGAGTATCTTGAAGTATTATGCTGAACCATCAATGGTATTCTCAATTCATCCAGCCTTTGCCCGATGATAGGAAGGCAAATCAATCCCCGACCATGTTTAGCCATAAAATTTATCGCTTCAGGAGTGACTTTCTCCGCAGCCATGGCTAAATCACCCTCATTCTCCCGGGATTCATCATCAATGATGATCACCACCCTACCCACCTTTATATCTTCAATTGCCTCAGTAATAGAAGCTAACATACTACGTGCCTCACTTTTTAGTGTATTCCTCTTGTAAATCCGTATTCCTCAAGCAGGTCAAAGGTTAAATTTTGACCTGTCCCTTCGCTGAGTCGCTCCAGGTATCTAGCGATAACATCCACCTCCAGATTAACTGTGCTGCCAGGTCTCTTCTCACCCAGAATGGTATGTTTCATCGTATAAGCTACCAAAGAAACTGAAAAGGAAGAATCGTCAACATCGACAATGGTAAGACTAATGCCATCGACAGCAATAAAACCCTTTTCAGCAATATACGACATTAATTGTGACGGTAGCGCAATCCGCACAATGCATGAATCGTTTTGAGGAGTCATCGAAATCACCCTCCCAACATCATCAACATGTCCCAATACCAGGTGACCACCAACCCGTCCCCCCATTGTCAATGCTCTTTCCAGGTTCACATGGTCACCATAGCGAAGGTCACCAAGATTGGTGCAGTGCAATGTCTCAGGCATAACGTCAACACTGAACCTATCACCATTCAAATAAGCTACTGTCAAACAAACTCCGTTAACCGCTATGCTATCGCCAGGTTTGGTCCCCTGAAGCACCTCTTCGGCTGCAATAACCAGGCGATTCGCGTCCGCTTCCCTGACAATACCAATTTCTTCTACTATGCCAGTAAACATTTCTTCACCCTTCTACATATCCACTGACCAATATATTATCGCCAAAGCTTTTGACGTCAACCCGGCTTAGATGGTGAGCCTCAATCAGCGAGTCAACTCCATTCCCGCCCACCGCCACTCTAGCTCCATCACCACCAATGATAATAGGCGAAATAAACACCAGAACTTTATCCACTAAATGGTCATCAAAAAATGACCCGAGCAGAGCACTCCCTCCTTCCACCAGCACACTGACTATCCCGCGCTTTGCTATTGCCTTAGATAATTCCTCCACATCTACCCTCCCCTCTCTTGCTGGTAATTCCAGTACTTCAACACCAGCCTGGATAAACTTTTCCTTTTTCTTGATATCCATAGGTTTCACCGTGGCAATCAAAGTTTCGCCAGGTTGCCTGAAAACATTGGCATCTAACGGCGTTCTCCCTTTACTATCAACAATTATCCGTAATGGCTGGGATTTCGTATTGCCACCTTTACCAGAGCAACCACGGGCAGTAAGACGTGGGTCATCAATAAGGACAGTATTTACCCCAATTATTATAGCGTCCACTATATGCCGCACACTATGCACGTATTTCCTCGCCTCCTTGTTACTGATCCACTTAGATTGCTTGGACCTCGTGGCGATCTTGCCATCAAGGCTCATGGCAAATTTAGCAATGAAGAATGGCAAGCTGGTGGTGATAAATTTAATGTAGGCCTCGTTTATTTTCTCAGCTTCTTGCTGATGTTCACCGACATAAGTCCTAACGCCCGCTTTGTTTAGCTCCTTCACCCCGTTCCCTGAGACCACAGGATTAGGATCAAGCACAGCGATATGGACCTCTTCTATGCCAGCGTTGATTATCGCCTGTGTGCATGGCGGTGTTCTACCATAATGGCAGCAGGGTTCCAGAGTAACATACATAGTAGCTCTCCGTGCCTTTTCTCCAGCCTGGCGGAGCGCCATCACCTCTGCGTGAGGCAAACCAGCAGGCTGTGTATGTCCCACACCAAGCAGAGCACCATGCTTAACCACTACCGCCCCTACCGCTGGATTTGGACTGGTATATCCCAGAGCTAACCTGGCTAGAGAGAGAGCACATCCCATATGATCTTCAGGTGACATCATCGTCTAGCGCTCCTGGAAATCCCTAAAGTACCTGCTCGCCATGGGATCAACTTGACCCTGATACTTGCTCCGCAAACCAGGTGAACCATAAATCCTTTCTGCAGGTGAAGTCAAGCGGAGAAACGAAATCTGCCCGATCGCCATCTTGTAATAGAGGGTGACAGGGAATTTGGACACATTGGATAACTCTAGAGTGAGGTGTCCTCGCCACCCAGGGTCAACATATCCCGCTGTGGAGTGAATCAACAGCCCGACCCTACCCAGTGAACTTTTCCCTTCGAGCCGGGCTACAATGTCATCACATAAGCCAATCGCCTCAAGCGTGCTGCCTAAGACAAACTCGCCGGCGTTCAATAAAAATGGCTTCTCATCATCAATTTCCACCAAGTCAGTTACGTCGTCCGTGCTTTGTTTGACATCGATATAAAAAGGGTGACGCCGGGCCTTAAACACGAGGAGATTTTTATCCAGATGTATATCAACACTCGCTGGCTGAATGCAATTTGGGTCAAGCGGCTCAATGACTATCCTGCCTTTAGCAATCTGTTCTTTAATCGTGCGGTCGCTGAGCACCATAGCTACTGTAAAGCATTCTACCATTCGCCCTGATAAGACTGCAAACAAAGCAAACTTATCCTGGAGACAGCTTCGGTGGAGCAACGCAGGTTATCAACTATTTATTGAGCTCAAATTAAGGAGGGGCAATCTATTTTGCAGGCTGGCGAAAAACTAAGAAATTTACCTTCGCCCTGAGACCGTTTAGCAGCCCTGTCCGTCATTCTGAGCCTTACAGGCGAAGAATCTTTTATAGACTCTTCGCTTCGCTCAGTGTGACATTCGCTATTATTCTAGCCTTGAGGGGAGGCAGTTTTGTCATACTGTTATTGTGACCCGCTGGGTGCTAATTTC
>CAYVCJ010000067.1:0-5371 GCA_964450165.1 uncultured Dehalococcoidales bacterium | reverse complement strand
ATGCCGACCGATACCGAAACGGCAAGGATGACTATATCAGCAGTAACCACAGATGGTATCTGCCCCACGCTGGAAACGATATATGAGAGTCCCCAGCCCAGGGCAATCCCGATTATGCCACCGGCCAGTGTCAGGAAAGCGGCCTCCATGAGAAATTGAGTCCATATATCTCGTCCCGTGGCTCCCAGCGCCTTGAGGATGCCTATCTCCCTCCTCCTCTCTGTTACAGACACGAGCATTATATTCATCACTCCGACACCCCCCACCAGCAGCGAAATGCCAGCGATAGCGCCCAGGAAAATGGCTATCGTTCCCGTTATTTCAGACACGGTTTCGATTATCTCTTCCATCGAAATAATCTCAAAGTCATCATCCGCATTCGCAGCAAGCTGATGGCGGGAGCGGAGCAGTTCGGTTATTTCATCAATAACGTAGTCTCCCTGCTCCCCCTCGCTTACCGTCAGCGTTATGTAATGCACCACATGGTCTCCCTGGGCGGTCCGTGGCTGGTAAACCGTCTGCTGGAAGGTGGTCAATGGGATAAAGATATTATCATTAGGCGAACCCTCCATGGCTTCCTTGCTCTCCAATACGCCAATGACACGCACAACAATGCCACCCATCCACATCTGTTGCCCTATTGGGTCAGCATCTCCAAACAGCGTCTCTTTGACGTCGGAACCGAGCACGGCTACCTTGGCACCACGCTGATAATCATATTCAGTAAAGAAGGCGCCATGGGCAATCTCCAGATTATTTACCTGCATATGCTCCGGGGTGACCCCGAAAACCTGAGCCCTCACGTTCTCACCACCGACGATCAGCTGGAGATTGCTGGCCAAGACAGGAGCCACTGAGGATACGGAAGGAACCTGTTCTGCTATTGCCGCTGCATCTTCCTGGGTGAGGGTTTGAGCACTGCCGCCAGCAGCCCAGGCTTCCTCCTCGGTAGTCCAGCCAGGGGTGATGAAGACGAGGTTTGACCCGAGACTTTCGATCTGAGAGATGATCTCTGCCTCGACACCTCTACCGATGGACATCAGGGCAATCACTGCAGTTATACCAATGACGATTCCCAGCATGGTCAGGGAGCTACGAAGCTTGTGCGTAATCACCCCGGACCAGGCGGCGGACAGAGAGTCAAGCCACTTATTCACAGCGTTTCCTCCATTACTACCTGGCCATCCTTCAGATGGATAATGCGCTGGCAGTGGTGAGCAAGGTTACTGTCATGCGTTATCATGATCAGAGTACCGCCCTGCTCGGCACGTAAGGAGGTGAGTATAGAGATTACCTCCTCGCCGGCGCGGCTGTCCAGGTTGCCGGTAGGCTCATCGGCGAGAATCAGGGGCGGGCTTTTCGCCAAAGCCCGGGCAATGGCAACTCTTTGCTGCTCTCCTCCTGAAAGCTCGTTAGGGCGATGATTGGCTCGGTCGGAGAGCCCAACCTTAGCCAGTGCCTGCATAGCACGTTCATGGTCTGCACCACCAGCGAATCTCAACCCGAGTTGTACGTTACCCAGTGCCGAAAGCCGGGGCAGTAAATTGAAAGTCTGGAAGACGAAACCAATCTTCCTGCCTCTGACCAGGGCCAGTTCGCCGCTACTGAGGCGGTTTACTTCTTTACCCTCCAGATAGTAGCTCCCTGAAGTTGGTGTATCCAGGCAACCAATGAGGTTAAGGATGGTCGTTTTGCCCGAGCCGGAGGGCCCCATAATCGCTACTGACTCGCCCTTCTCAATATTCAGGTTTATCCCCCTGAGCACGGTCAGCTCTCTGTTGCCCATGGGATAGACTTTGGTTATATTCTGTAACTGGATCATCAATGTGGCCCCCCTCCCTGTATCCACATCCCTTCAGGCTCCTCTTGTTGGGGTGTCGTTGTGTCCGGGACAACCACCTGCTCGCCTTCACTGAGCCCGCTGGTTACTTCGGTATATTGCCAGCTGCTGATGCCAGTCCCTATAATGCGTTCTTCAGTAGTGCCATTGGGCGAGACAACCTGGACGTAGGTTTGCCCTCCCTGGGTGGTAATCGCTGAGTTTGGTATCAGCAGCACATCGTCCCTCTCCTCCTCCGGTAGACTTACGATGACACTCAGGCCTTCCCTGAGCTGTTTTTGCGCTACAGCTTCGAGCGGCTGTATTTCGACTTTCACCTCGTAGTTCACTACTCCTGACGCAATAGTGGCTGTGGGCGAGATATAGGTGACTTGAGCGGGGAGATTCATACCAGGCAGTGCATCAATCTGCACCGTAGCGTTTTCTCCCTCACCCACCTGGAAAATATCCATCTCGCTGACGAGGATATCCACCTCAAACTTGGTCGCCCTGGCAACCTCCATGACCACCGTGTCTGCATTCACTCCCTGGCCAGCGTCAACATTCATCTTAATAGCGATGCCATCAAAGGGAGCAGTAATCTTCGCCTTATCCAGTCCGGCTTCCGCGTTGTCGAGCTGCAGCTCAAGCCTCTTTATCGAAAGAGGCAGAGACCATACTCTGGATTCCGCTTTTTCCTTCGCCTTGTCCACAGCCAGCTTCACTTGATCCAGCGACGATTGTGCCTCCCCGATTTTTCCTTCATCCAGAAGCTGCTGTGCTTCCGTCAGGCTAGCCTCAACTTCATCCAGAGCCAGCCATGTCCCGGGCACATCACTGAGATGCGTATAGGAATAACGAGGATAAATCGTCTGCTCCAGGTTAAGCCAAGCCAGCGCCACATTTATCTCAAGCTGAGGAGCATCAAGCCTTGCCAGCACCTGTCCTTTTGTAATGGAGTCTCCCTCTTCTACCAGAACCTCCCCCACTGTTCCCGAAGTCCCGAAACTGAGGCTCCGTTTGTCGGATAACTCCAGATTGCCGCTGGCAGTGATATCCACAGCTATATCACCGCGTTGTACCGTTGCTATTTGGTATTCCGTCGCCTCTGTCCCGCCTGGACCAGAACTACAGCCCAGCGGGGTAACCGTGAGTCCAACGAGAATACAGGCCATCAAGATTGTATATATGATTTTCTTCATAGTGTTCCGTGCCTCCATTATTATTCTGAGCAAGATGAAAGTGAATTCTTTTTTAGCGTAGCAGGGAAATGTTAAGTTGTTATTAAGATATTGTATGAGTTGGCAGAAATAGTGTCAAATCAATCCGCTATCGGGAGGGTAAAGGAAAAACGACTTCCCTTTCCCCGTTCACTGTGGGCTTGAATCGTACCGCCATGGGCCTCAACCAAACGCTTGGCTATGGTGAGACCGAGACCGCTGCCACCAGTAGTTCTGGCACGGGATTTATCCACGCGGTAAAAGCGTTCAAAGATGTTGGGTAGGCCCTCAGCAGGAATACCTTCACCGGTATCTACAACGCTTACCTCTACCCAGTTGCCCTGCTGTGCGGCAGTTACGGTGATGGCATCTCCCTCAGCCGTGTGAGCTAGCGCATTTTCCAGAAGATTACGCAGCACCTGGCTAATCCGGGGCGAGTCAATATTCACCGCCGGGAGTCTATCAGGTAGGTCAACGGACACCGATAATCCCTTTGTTGTTGCCTGGGTCTGCAACCCACCCACCGTCTGCTTGATTAACTCTCCGATGTTTTCCGCCTGGCAAACGAGCTTCAGTTCGCCTGCCTCGGCGAGGCTTAGCTCCTGGAGGTCGTCAACCAGCCGTGACAGCAGAGCTGCCTCTTCATCAAGGGAGCGAATAGTATCCGCATCTGGTTTTATCACGCCGTCACGAATTGCCTCCAGGTAACCTCTCAGGTTAGATAGGGGAGTTCTCAGCTCGTGGGCGATGTCAGCTACCATATTGCGTTGCAGTTGCTCAGCCCGTTCCAGGTCGGTTGCCATGGAGTTAAAGGTATTAGCCAGCTCCCCAACTTCACCTTTATCCTTAACCTGTACCCTTTGAGAAAAATCACCGCGCCCCATCTGCCGGGCAGCGGAGGTAAGAGCCTTAACCGGGGCCAGGACTCGCCGTGAGAGGAGGAAAGTGATTATCAGAGCAATAGCAACCCCGATCAAGCCTCCCCAGATGAAAAAGCGACCTATTTCCCTGAAAAGGATTTGTAGTGCGATAAGACCTACATCTGATGATGATTCGATGTAAAGTGTGCCAATGGTACCTGTCTGCCACGAGGGTGATAGGGGCCTGCCTGGTGAATCAGGAGCATACGATTCCCCTAAGACATTTCCCTCAGAATCAGCGACTACGATGCCAATGGCATCGGTCAGTATGATTCGCTGCCCGTAGAGGTTACCCCACTGCTCCACAAAGGGTTGAATTCCCTCCCAGTCCCCTCGCTGCAAGTAATAACCGGATAGCCCAATTTCCATCCTCTCGGCACGCATTTGGGCAACTTGTTCTTCAAATCGGCGGATTTCAGCCTGGGTAGCCCGGTTAATGAAGAAGAATACTGAACCAATCACCACCAGTATCACCAGTGTGAAAGATACGACAAGCCGAAAACGCAAACTATGTATCATTACTCATCTCTGAAAGCTTGTAGCCGGCTCCGTACACTGTCTTCAGGTATTTTGGGTGGCTCGGGTCCGGCTCAAGCTTTCGGCGCAGGTTAAGGATGTGAACATCGATGGTGCGGTCAAACCCCTCAAAATCATAGCCAAGAGCCTCGTCAATAAGCTGTACCCGGCTGAAAACCCTACCCGGTTCCTTGGCCAGGACTCCCAGCAGCTTAAATTCAACTGTGGTGAGATTTAGAGACCTGCCGGCAAGTGATGCCTCGTGTCTGAGAAAGTTGACAGTGAGCTCACCGCGCTTGATTTCATCAGGACCACGCTCTCCGGGGAGGCGCCTCAGCACTACTCGGACTCTGGCGGCTAGCTCCCTGGGACTGAAGGGCTTGGTCACGTAGTCATCTGCCCCCAAGTCCAGCCCTATTAATTTATCCTGGTCAGTAGTCTTGGCCGTAAGCATAATGATCGGCACGTCGGATTCACCCCTGAGCGTGCGACAAATCTCAAGACCGTCAATGCCGGGCAGCATGAGGTCCAGAACGATGAGGTCAGGATGACCCTCCCGAGCCAGGCGTAATGCTTCAGTACCATCATAAGCAGTGAACACACGGTAGCCATCTCTGTTCAGGTAGAGCTTGACCAGTTCCACCGTTTTGACATCATCATCAACCACCAGAACCCTTTTGTCTGCCATCTCTGACTCCCTTAGCAATTCGTCATGCTTTTCTAATACTATAACAAGAATGTTAAGGAATTGTTAAGGATTTTTCTCCCACATTTAAAAGAGAGGGGGAATGTTCTCCCCCTCTCTGCTCATGGTCAACCAGAGCGTCTACACGGGAAGCTGGTTAGTTATTCTGTGGGAGCACCTGGTCCACCCCAGCCAAGTGGTCCACCCATAC
>CAYVCJ010000066.1:0-5746 GCA_964450165.1 uncultured Dehalococcoidales bacterium | reverse complement strand
AGCTGGCCTGGAGGTTAGCCGTGACATCGCAACTCAAATACTAATGAAGGTATTCCATGATGGCTTGAAATTCGAGCTTTACGATGATGCCTTACCCACATTAAAACACCTCAAGGAACGCCATCTCATTCTGGGACTGATATCCAATGTTGGCCAGGAAGCAGCTTCAATATACCAAAATTTAGGGCTACAGCCTTATCTTGATTTCCAGATAACTTCCTTTGAAGCAGGACATGATAAACCTGATCCAGAGATATTCTTGACCGCCCTTGAAAAAGCTCAGGTTAAGGCTGAAGAGGCAATGTATGTTGGCGACCAATATGATTTAGACATTATTGGTGCCCGTGGCGTTGGCATGAAGGCAGTACTCATCGACCGCAATGATTCTTTCTCCAACGTCACCGATTGCCCTCGAATTCACAGCCTGACAGAGATTGTAGAATACATTCAGTAAACCAAGACCTACCCAGCGATAACAACAGTAACCAGAAGCTATCTTGATTCCTACGATAGCCTTTCCCGCAACGCTTTCAAATTCACCACATCCTCCTTGTTATATTGCAACAGCAAAGCCAGGGCATTGTGGTCGTGGTCGATCTTATATCTCCACCACAACTCCACGGCTTCCACCCCATCGATACCCTGTAGCTGCCGCGGAATACCCAGTTGTTGCTCTACCGCCTTGAGCCCCCCATATAAATTGTTCTCCCAGCAGTCATACATCAGGTCGTGGTGCCCGAACTTGGCCTCAAGATCCATGTCCATAGAAGCATAAATGAAAGGAAAATCGAATCTGCTGCCATTATAGGTATAAATCGTATTTACACCCTCAAGGGCCTTGAGAAGGTTATCTTTGGTCACTTCTTCATCTACTAATTGAATAACTTCCTCATTCTTGCCATCAGAGCGATAAATACCAACTACAGTTATAGCGTCAAAAAAGAAAGACAAGCCGGTGGTCTCAATATCAAGGTAGGCCTCAAGCAACAAATACATTATTTCCTCTCTTGAGGACATTCAATTTGAAACTATTATAACACAGGGGCTAACAATCAATACTCGCAGAAAGGAGGCGAACCTTTAAAGGAGACCACGCTTTTGTAAAATCCACAGTATGCCTGGGACTCTAACGTCCAGCTCGGTATCCTCAGGAAGGTTCAGCAAAAAATCACTTATTTTATCCACCGGAATCTTCAGAACTTCAATTTGCTCGCCAATTTCCCTCCCTCGCCTCCCCACAAACTCTACCTCAGGCGCAAGGAAGTGTGTTGCTCTAGTGGCAGTTAGTACCGGGGACACCGGCACTGAAATAATAGGAATAAGCCTTTCTGCCCTGTAGCCTGTCTCCTCCAGAAGCTCCCTCTTTGCGGTTTCTTCCTCACTTTCTCCTTCTCTATCAGTAAGCCCGGCAGGAAACTGGATGACGAAAGATTCCAAAGGGACTCTCCAGTTTCTCTCTAGAATTACTTCCCCGTCCTTAGTCAAGGCAACAATCACCACCGCTCCCCTACCATATATGTTCTTTCTCTCCACCGTCTCCCAGGTGCCTCCCTCGCCCATACCCGTGTCAAATTCTTTCCTCACTACTTGCAGATATTTTCCCTCAAAAACAACCTCTCTCTTTGTAATTCTCATTTTTAATCGCTCCTTTTCATACAGATATCCTACCCCTTTGTTATTGTTCCTGAATAGGTGAAGGAACGCCGTTTCAGTTTTATCCATCTCCCCTCATCAATACCAATCAGGTTGCCACACTGACACTTAATCTCGCTTCCATCCCTAACACTGTAATCCTCAACTATTCGGGCCTTCCAGCAATGTAATAAGCGCCCCTCCCCTACCTTGACGTATTTAAAGATTTTGCCCTTACACCGAGCACATTTTATCACTATCATCCTATATCTCTTCGACGTCAGTTAAATTACGTTGCACTCTGTGTTTCATCGTGGATTTCTTAAGACCATTCAGAAAGTAGCTAGCTGGGTCATCAGGCTGACGTTTCTTAGTTGCCTCGATAAGCCTTTCCAAGACACCAACGGGGTAGCGGTAAATTAGCTTTCTAACTGAGCCAGCACTGATACCAAACTTAAGCAAATCAGCCTCAACTTCCTTAATTCTTATACGATAGCGTTCCCTTTTCTTTGCTTTCATTGCTTCTGTAATCAAACTATCGATGATTGCAGGGTTATTATAGTTTTGCCAGAAGCAAAAGGAAATGAGATTTAACGAGATATCCTCACAATTTACTCAAGGCCGAACGAGTGCCCTGGTACAGGCGTGGCAGACGTATCACGTAGAGCCAGAAGTTCCGTTCTACCTTGACATCTCCGTAGCTAGAGCCTATATAATGAATCAAAGGACAAGGAGGTAAACTGCCATGATGGAATATCCGCTATTGCTGAGGACTTTTCTTTTGAGAGCTGCCAAATTTTTCCCAAAGAAAGAACTCGTCTCATATTATGCGAATGAGACCTTCCGCTATACCTATGCCGACTATTTTAAGAGGACATGTCAGTTAGCTCATGCGCTGGAATCACTGGGGGTAAAAAGGGGAGACAGGGTAGCCAGCTTCGCCCTCAATAACCACCGACACATGGAACTCTACTATGGTGTACCGTGTACAGGGGCTGTGCTTCATACTGTGAACCCAAGGCTTCCCCAGCATCATATGGTCTATATAATAAACCATGCGGAGGACAAGGTTATGTTTATAGACGAGGACCTCCTATTCTTGATAGAGCCTATAAAGGACCAGTTAAAAACGGTCAAACACTTTGTCATCTTATCCCAGAGTGGTAAACTCCCCGAGACAAGTCTTTCACCCGTATGTTTATACGACGAGCTGATTTCACAATTTCCTGAATCCTACGATTTCCCTGAAGACCTTGATGAGTGGGATCCTGCCTCTATCTGCTACACCTCTGCAACTACCGGTGATCCTAAGGGGGTTGTGTATACACACAGGGGACTTGTATTACACAGTTACGCGGTAGCCGTGACACTCGGCGGTTCAGAAGATGCTTGTGTACTGCATATAGTTCCTATGTTCCACGCAAATGCCTGGGGTGGCCCTTTTGTAGCGATGATGGCAGGATGCAAGCAAGTTTTTCCAGGACGAGAAGTGCTGAACATGGAAAGGCTATGCAGGATAATAGCGGATGAAAAAGTGACCTTTACCGCAGGAGTGCCCACCATATGGATGATGCTTTATGACTACCTGGAAAAAGGTGGATGGCATGACTTTTCATCACTTAAGGCTATATTCAGCGGGGGGTCAGCCGTCCCGAGGTATCTTATGGAAGGATTGAACGAAAAATACAACTTCGCAATTGTGCAGGCATATGGAATGACCGAGACCGGACCACTTGCTCATGTAGCCTTACCGAAAAGCTACATGGCTGACTGGCCTATGGAAAAACTCTATGACGTGAAATCCAGTGGAGGGCTTCTTGCCGCGGGGCTTGAGGTAAAGCTAGTTAACGACAAGGGTGAAGAGGTCAAATGGGATGGCAAGGAATGGGGAGAGATCTTATTCAGAGGACCATGGGTTGCCAAAGAGTACTATAAGGATCCCGAGCGCTCCAAGGCTGCATTCGAAGGAGGATGGCTGCACACTGGTGATGTAGGTACCATGGATGAGGAGGGGTATGTGAGACTTGTGGACAGGACAAAGGATATGGTTAAGAGTGGAGGTGAGTGGATATCATCGGTTGACCTTGAAGATGCCATAATGGCTCATCCAAAGGTTCTGGAGGCTGCTGTTATCGGGATTCCACATCCTAAGTGGCAGGAGAGGCCGCTGGCATGTGTGGTACCCGTACCGGGTGAGACTGTGACTGCGGATGAATTAAAAGAGTTTCTACAAGACAAGGTTAAGGTCTCATGGTGGATACCGGATGAATTTGTGTTCCTGGACGGGATACCAAAGACAAGCGTCGGGAAATTCAACAAGATAGACCTGAGGAAGATGTATGCTACCGGTGAGTTAAAAGGATAAGCTTAAATACAGAGTGGAGTTCCTCTCGTTCTTGCATCTACGTGCGGTATCCTGTGTGCATTTAGTTGCTATCGGGCAAGCACTTAAAGGGTTGTGAGAAACACCCCATCCCTTCGTTCGTGTTCATGAATGAGTTTAGCGTAATATTGACCTTACAGTGCGGATAGAGATAGTTGGCACGGAATCACTGGGGGTTCGTGGTCTATGCTGTGTCGTCGACATAAATAACCGCAAAATAGTTATTGACCCCGGGGTCGCCCTTGGCTTCAGGCGACATGGCCTCCTGCCCCACCCGGTTCAGGTTATAGCCTCGGAAAGAACCAGAAGTGCTATCGAGAAAACGTTACGAACCGCAACAGACGTCGTCATCAGCCATTACCATGGCGACCACTCTCCGTTAGTTGATGCCAATCCTTATCAGATGTCAGTGGAACAGATTGCCGACTCCTTAAAGCACCCCAGATTATGGACGAAGGGAATGCAAGACATCTCCCTCAACCAGATTCACCGAGCAACTGCTTTAGCCCGAAGGCTTAACCGTGACTTTTCGGTTGCCGATGGGCTGAGCGATGGGCCTCTCAGTTTTTCTCTTCCTGTTCCTCACGGAGAAGGTACGTGGCGTGAAGGTAATGTGATGATGACCCGCATCGAAGATAGGAATGACGTTTTTGTCCACGCATCAGACATCCAAATGCTCAATGATGAAGCGCTCGAAAAGATCCTTATGTGGCAGCCAACTATAGTACTCGCCTCCGGCCCGCCTATCTATTTGCCCGCCCTCACCGCAGAAAAGAAAGAAAAGGCATTACGCAGGACCTTGCAATTAGCCAGGGAGGTCGAATTATTAATTCTCGACCATCACCTGATGCGCTCCAGAGAGGGAGAAAAGTGGTTGGACTATGTTTCGTCCCTTACCAGACACAAGGTCATCTGTGCTGCCGACTTTATGGGATACCCTCGTAGTTTACTCGAGGCTGACCGAGTCCTGTGGTATAACAAAGTTCCCGTTCCTGAAGGCTGGCACGAAGCCTATGCCCGCGGTGAAGCAGATACCCAGCCCTATCGAAAGATGAGTAAGAGCTCTTTATGAGTCCCAGGAGGAGACTCATTTACGCAACACGCCCAACTGTATTAGCAGAGATGCTATATTATGAGACGATGGTCCTTGAAAAGAACCCAATAAAAGGAGGATAGCTTTTTGCAGCAGAGAGCAGGTCAGATATTGAAGGTGGTGGCAGTACCTTGCCTCCTCATCGTTATACTCCCGTTGCTCTTTGCTACCGCATTTGGTGTCTCGCCATCGCTGACTATGAAGGTCGTTGGGGCAACCTTTGTCCTGGAGTATCTTGCCATCCCACTGGGTATTGCCCTGAAGTTGCCACCTTTATGTGTCTTCCTCACGGTAGTCTCTACAGGTATAGGCATATTCATCCTCGCGCTCGGCATATTCCACCTCCTGGGGGCACAGTCTCAAAGGATTGTCAATTTTCTGCTCAAATGGAGAGGGAGAGTACGGCGATTGCAAAAGTACGGTATCTACGGGTTGATACCCGGTACCACTCTTCTTGGAGTCTATGGCTGCGCAGCGCTGGTTTGGTTCCTCGGCTGGGATACAAGACGGTCAACGCTGTTCACCATCATAGGCTTTGTGCTCATTTCGGCTATACTTCTATTTTCAAGCATCGGCATTCTCAAGATAATTTGACTGGGCTGAGAGAACAAGGATGGTATCACGCACTAACGGCAGTT
>CAYVCJ010000065.1:2895-5863 GCA_964450165.1 uncultured Dehalococcoidales bacterium | reverse complement strand
AGGAGGTATTTATGCCTAGAGGAGATGGCACAGGTCCTTCTGGTCAAGGACCGGGAACAGGTAGAGGAATGGGTATGGGGCGTGGGGCTGGCAGGGGAAGGATGGGTGGAAATCGCCCTGGAGCAGGTCCCAGTGGCAATTGTG
The DNA here is from genome assembly GCA_964450165.1 of uncultured Dehalococcoidales bacterium. Classification (GTDB taxonomy): domain Bacteria; phylum Chloroflexota; class Dehalococcoidia; order GIF9; family AB-539-J10; genus CG2-30-46-19. The sequence continues at coordinate 5,719 of CAYVCJ010000065.1, read as the reverse complement.
TTTGCCCGAGTTGTGGAACAAAGGTTCCTCATCAAGCTGGTGCTGCTTGCTATGACCTGAGCTGCCCGAAGTGCGGCGCTAAGATGGTTAGGGAATGATAGTCTCTGTTGCCAGTGGCAAGGGTGGCACAGGGAAGACACTGATAGCTACCAGTTTGGCTCTTACCTTGAGCGAAAAGAATAAAGTACAATTGCTGGATTGCGATGTAGAGGAGCCAAACGCCGATATTTTCATCCGTTCCAGCATTACTCAAAGCTATCCTGTGCTTATCCCTATTCCTAAAGTAGATGAAGCGAAATGCACTTATTGTGGCAGGTGTGCTGAAGTTTGTGTCTATAATGCCATTGCTGTAGTCGGCAAGAAAGTTCTTATTTTCTCCGAGCTTTGTCATGGCTGTGGAGCATGCTCTTACTTGTGTCCTGAGTCTGCCATTACCGAAGAAGGGCAAGAAATAGGGATAGTAGAGAAGGGTAATTCAGGGAACATAGAGCTAATCCAGGGAAGGCTCACCATTGGTCAAGCAATGGCTCCTCCAATAATCAGGGAAGTGAAGAAGCATATTGATTCTGAGAGTGAAGTCATAATTGATGTGCCGCCAGGAACCTCTTGTCCTGTGGTGGAAGCAATTAAGAATAGTGACTTTTGCCTTCTGGTAACGGAACCGACGCCTTTTGGCCTGAATGACCTTTCTTTAGCGGTGGAGGTGGTTAGGGAATTGGGTATTCCTTCCGGTGTGGTGATAAACCGTGCTGGAATAGGTGATAGCAAAGTTGAGGAGTACTGTATTAACCAGGGCATTCCCATTTTACTTACTATTCCCCTGGAGACCAGGATTGCCAGTTTCTATTCAAGAGGTGTGCCTTTAGTAAATGGCATTCCAGAATGGCGTGGGCGTTTTGTTGAGCTTTTCGAGGAAATTAAACAAAAAGCAACATTGCCCGGCTCCCCTTTGTCATTGCGAGGCTTGTCCCGAACAAAGCGAGGGAACTCGGCGAAACAATCTAGCTAGAAGGGGCTTTGGATGAAAGAAGTTGTGGTATTAAGTGGTAAGGGTGGGACGGGGAAGACGAGTATGGTGGCTTCCTTTGCAGCTTTAGCTCAGAGTAAGGTCCTGGCTGACTGCGATGTCGACGCTGCTGACCTTTACCTTCTTCTCCAACCGCAGACTAAACAAGAGCACGAGTTTTGGAGTGGACAAACTGCATATATTGATAATGAAAAATGTAATAAATGCGGGCTTTGTGAGAAAGTATGTCGCTTTGAAGCCATAGAGAATTATGTTGTTGACCAGGTCTCGTGTGAGGGTTGTGGGTTTTGCTCACAGGTTTGCCCTGTTGATGCTATTACTATGCGGGAGAATATGTCAGGGCATTGGTTTATCTCAGAAACGCATTATGGTCCTCTGGTTCATGCCAGATTGGGCATTGCTCAGGAAAATTCAGGAAAGCTAGTGGCGTTGGTAAGACAGAATGCCAAACATATCGCTGAAGAAGAAAATCTGAACTACATCATCGCTGATGGGCCTCCCGGGATTGGCTGTCCCGTCATTTCCTCACTATCCGGGGCAAATTTAGCCTTGCTGGTAACCGAACCAACACTGTCGGGAATGCATGATTTAGACCGCATCATTGAACTTTGTCGCCATTTTGGCATTCCCGCCCTGGCATGCATAAACAAATATGACATTAATGAGGAAAATTCACGCCAGATTGAGAGTTATTGTGCCAACCAGAAAGTAGAGGTTGTATCCTTGATACCGTTTGATAATGTGGTTACCGAGGCTCTGGTTGCCGGGGTGCCTGTGGTGAAGTTCTCCGATGGGAGGGTCAAGCGGGAGATAGAGAATCTATGGCAGAAGGTATCTGAGAGGCTGACTCCGTGAGCATTAAAGGGAATATAAATAAGATATTAAGTGACTTACCTGAAGGGGTGGAGCTAGTAGCTGCGGCGAAAGCGAGGACTCCCGAGGAAGTGCTTGAGGCGGTTCAATCAAGAGTAAGAATCGTCGGGGAGAACTATGTCCAGGAGGCAGAGAAGGCTTATGAGAGTGTGGGAAATAAAGCGAAGTGGCATTTCATCGGGCATCTCCAGAAAAATAAGGTGAAAAAAGCGGTCAAGATATTTGACATGATAGAAACGGTTGATTCTGTTGAGATAGCGAAGGAGATAGACAAAAAATGCCAGCAAATCGGCAAGGTAATGCCTATATTAATAGAGGTCAACAGCGGTGAAGAAGAACAGAAGTCAGGCGTGTCTCCCAGAAATGCCGAGCAGTTAATCAGGGAGGTTTCAAGCTTCAAGAATATAAACGTGATGGGGTTGATGACTATGGGGCCTCGTTTTGGCAATCCTGAGGATGCAAGACCCTATTTCATCAAAACGAGGGGGATTTTTGATACAATAAGAAGGCTTAATTTACCTAACGTGGAGATGAGGTATCTTTCTATGGGGATGACGAATTCCTATCAAGTTGCCGTAGAAGAGGGTGCCAACATAGTGAGGATAGGAACCAGGCTTTTCGGGGAACGAGATTATATGAAGGATAGGTGAGTACTATGGTGACTGAAGAACAGGTAGAACAGGCTCTGGAAAGTGTATTCGTTCCTGGGGTGGTGCGCAGTATTCCCAGGATGAATCTAGTTCGGAAGATTGTCATTTCTGACGAGGTTGTGAGCATCATTCTGGCTGCAGCGGCATTAGATCCCGATGCTCAGGAATTTATCATGGGTAAAATCAGTGAAGTTATTAAGCAGCTTCCCGGGGTAAACGATGTGGTGGTTAGTTTTGCGGGCGCTAAACCCAAAGATGTAAACGATATCCGTTA
>CAYVCJ010000065.1:0-2795 GCA_964450165.1 uncultured Dehalococcoidales bacterium | reverse complement strand
ATGTGGTGGTTAGTTTTGCGGGCGCTAAACCCAAAGATGTAAACGATATCCGTTACATAGTTGCAGTGATGCGCGGTAAGGGGGGGGTGGGCAAATCATTAGTGGCGGCGCTTCTTAGCGTTGAACTTGCCCGTCAAGGGAACGAGGTAGGCATACTTGATGCTGATATCACCGGTCCCAGCGTTCCCAAAATGTTTGGGTTAGGTGGCGTTCGGCCTTCTGGCAGTGAAACTGGAATCCTGCCTGTTTTGTCTCGCTCGGGGATTGAGGTGATGTCCATCAATTTCATGCTGCCTCAAGAAGATGATGCTGTCATCTGGCGGGGTCCATTGATATCCAGAGCTATTACGCAATTCTGGGAGGAGGTATTGTGGGGCAAGCTTGATTATCTTGTCGTTGACTTACCTCCGGGCACTGCTGATGCGCCGTTGACGGTAATGCAGACTTTGCCGGTGTCTGGTGTAGTGATGGTGTTTAGCCCTCAGGAATTGGCGGCAATGGTGGTGAGGAAGGCAATTAAGATGACCCAAAAAATGAATGTCCCTATTTTAGGCGTGGTGGAGAACATGAGCTATCTCGTTTTGCCCGATAGCGGCAAGAAAATAGAAATTTTTGGTAAGAGTAAGGGGCAAGAAATGGCGAAGGCGTCGGGAAGGCCTCTTCTGGCCCAAATTCCAATTGACCCTCGGTTGGCGCAGCTCTGCGATGAAGGCAATATTGAGCGTTACGATTCAGACATTCTGAAGACTTTTGCTAGTAATTTTCTTCAGGCGCTGTGATTGAAAGTAAGGTCAGTTCAAAGGCAGAATTTGGTAATTGAGCAGTATAACCTGGTAGCCCAGAAAGCTAAGTATAGCTCACTGGATAGGTGGAATCGAAAGGCAGGAGCAACAGGTGAGTCGCGATAAGAAAAGAGCTCTAGTTATAGGTGGGGTAGCTGCGGGGATGAGCGCTGCCAGTCGTATCAGGAGAAATAAGCCTGGCTGGGAAGTTACCGTCGTGGAGAGGGGGAAGTTTGTTTCCTATGGGTCTTGCGGTCTCCCTTATTTTGTGTCGGACCTGGTCAAAGATGTTCAAGGATTGGTGGTTTATAGTGCTGATTTCTTCCGTGAAAACAGGGGGATTGATGTCCTGCTGAGACATGAAGCTACCAGGATAGACCTTGAAGGTAAGTTAGTTTTTGCTCGAGACCTTGACCGTAGTCAAGGAATGAAGCTGCCTTATGATAAGCTGGTAATATGTACCGGAGCTTCTCCTTCGCGTCCCAGCTTTCCCGGCATAGAGCTTAAGAATATATTTGTTATCAGGACTGCCGAAGACGGAGTAGCGCTAAAAACTTTCATAAAGCAGGAAGGTCCTCGAAAGGTAGCCATAATTGGTGCCGGGCTTATCGGATTGGAGATGGCTGAAGCTTTCAAAGCACAGGGTCTTGAGGTAACGATGATTAAAAGGCCAGGTAGTATTCTGAAGATGTTCGACGACGATATGGCTGCGAAGGTTGAAGCTGAGCTTAAAGATAAGGGTGTTGAGCTTATCAAGAACGCTATCATTCAAGGATTTGAGGGAGGAATGAATGGCAGGGTCAGAGCTGTGGCACTTGCTGATAGGAGCTTGGAAGTTGACTTCATTTTATTAGCCACAGGGGCAAGCCCTAACTCAAGCCAGGCTAAGGAGGCGGGACTTAAGGTTAATTCCAATGGAACCATCGCTGTTGACGAAAGAATGCAGACCAGCAATCCCGAGGTCTTTGCTGCTGGTGATTGTGTAGGGCAGAGACATCTTATTACTGGAAAGGAAGTTTATATTCCTCGTGGCACTACCGCTAATAAACAGGGGAGAGTCGCTGGAGAAAATGCTTCTGGTGGAAATGATGTTTTTGAAGGCGTTGTGGGCACTGCGGTATCCAAGATATTTGACCTGACTGTTGCCCGCACTGGATTAAGTTCCGCTGAAGCAACTAAGGAAGCCTATGATTTCATGACTTCTAAGGTAGCTCACCCTTCACATGGTCATACTTATCCTAACCCTCCGCCTGAGGATATAACCGTTAAGCTAGTGGTAGAAAAACCAACCGGGAAATTACTTGGTGCGCAGATGATAGGCAAGATGGGTGTGGCTAAACGAATAGACGTCTTTGCTACTGCGCTCCAGAATGGCATGACGGTCGATGATATAACGAGACTGGATTTAAGCTATTCACCGCCATTTGCTCCTTTCTGGGATTCCATTTTAGTGGCCGCGAATGTGGCGTTAAGAAAACTTGCTCGATAAAGCAATATTCAAGGAGGTTTTTGAGATGAGCAATGAAAGCGAAGAGCCAAAGGTGGTAGGTATCCAGGAAGTTGTCGTTGCTGCGGAAGATGCAAACCAGGTAGCAGCGTTGTATCACGATTTATTTGGTTTGAAATTTGACCTTGAATGGAGTATGCCTAACGAGAATATGAATGTCAAAGCTGCTACCATAGGGGAGACTCTATTTCAGGTAATAGAGCCAACGGGTCCTGAAGGGGTGGTGGCGCGGTTCATTAAAAGCAAAGGAGAAGGGCTGAACCACGTTGCCTTCAAGGTAACTAACTTGACAAAAATGATAGCCAGGCTGAAGGAAAAAGGAGCGCGACTTGTTCCTGAACAGCCTGTGGTTATTGGTCCCGTTTCATACATCTTCGTCCATCCTAAATCCACCCACGGTGTATTGGTGGAATTGATAGAGTCTAAAGGTCAAGTATAGTGACCTCTATTGTCTATGGCCCGGTTCCGTCATGGCGGCTGGGCAGGTCATTGGGGATAGATCTTCT
>CAYVCJ010000064.1:0-5868 GCA_964450165.1 uncultured Dehalococcoidales bacterium | reverse complement strand
TCAAGGTTATTACGGACGAAGGTAAATTATTTGAGTTATGCTACAATGAAGCAGAGGCCCAGTGGTCAGGTATTGAGCTTATAACTTGAGGAGGTGACATGAACGAAATTTTTGAGATTCTGGAGGATAATGCCCTGGCAACCCCGGAGCAGATTGCCACCATGGTTGATATGTCTGCCAGCAAGGTAAAAAGCATAATCAAGAAAGCTGAGGAAGATAAGACTATTTTGAAATATAAAACTATAGTGAACTGGGCTAAATTAGGCAAAGAAGAAGTGTTGGCGTTAATCGAGGTTAAGGTAACGCCACAGCGGGATGTTGGCTTTGATGCTATCGCTGAGCGCATTTGCCGCTTCCCAGAGGTGTATTCCGCCTATTTAGTTTCAGGCACTTATGACCTGACGCTATTAGCGAAGGGTAAGAACATGCACGAAATAGCTAGCTTTGTCACTGAAAAACTAGCTCCATTGGAAAAAGTGCAAAGCACTAACACCCGCTTCCTGCTTAAGCGGTATAAAGAGGATGGTGAAGTGGTCGAGCCCACAGAGACGAACAAACGACTGCCGTTAAGCCCTTAGTCTGGTAATATGGATTCTATTCAGACCAAAAGCATGGATAATCTTATTTCACAGAAAGTAAATAGCATATCGCCATCAGGTATCAGGAAGTTTTTTGACTTACTTTCCTCTTTGGAAGGTGTTATCTCCCTTGGTGTAGGCGAGCCGGACTTCGTTACCCCATGGCATATCAGGGAGGCAGCCACCTCTTCTCTGGAGAAAGGTTACACCATGTATACCTCAAACTACGGTATGCTCGAGTTGCGTCAAGAACTGGCAAAATATCTGGAGCATCACTATGGAGTTAGCTACCAACCAGAGCGGGAAATCCTCGTTACTGTTGGTGTTAGCGAAGGGCTTGACCTCGCCATGCGAGCTATTCTAAACCCTGGTGATGAGGTGATTATCCCCGACCCATGGTATGTCTCTTATCCACCCTGTGTTATCCTTGCTGGTGGTACACCGGTCTTCGTGCCTACAAGCAAACAAAATAATTTTGTCCTCAAGGTTGAAGATGTTGAACCTCTGATTAATAAACAGACCAAGGCTATCCTCATTGGCTATCCCTCCAATCCCACAGGTGCAGTGATGCCGCGGGAAGAGCTAGCTGAAATCGCCAAGCTAGCTCAAAAATACAACCTGTTAGTGATTTCAGACGAGATTTATGCCAGGTTGGTTTATGGAGTGGAGCACACCTGTTTTGCCAGTCTTCCTGGGGTGAAAGAGCAAACTATTTTACTCGGTGGATTTTCCAAGGCATTTGCTATGACTGGCTGGCGATTAGGCTATATAGCTGCCAACGAGCAGCTTATCGAAGCCATGCTCAAGATTCATCAATATACCATGCTTTGTGCGCCAACTATGTCGCAAATGGCTGGCATTGAAGCATTGAGGTCTGGTGAGGACGATGTTGCGAAGATGGTCAAGGAATATGACAGGCGCCGACGGTTCATAGTCAAGAGGCTAAATGAAATTGGCTTACCTTGCTTTGAACCGAAAGGAGCTTTTTATGCCTTCCCTTCGATAGAGGCTACCGGGATGAGTTCGGAGGAATTTGCCGAAAGGTTGCTGATGGAGGAACGAGTGGCTGTAGTGCCTGGCTCTGCCTTCGGACAATGTGGTGAAGGATTTGTCCGCTGCTGCTATGCTACTTCCCTGGCTAATATTGAGGAAGCTCTTAATAGAATGGAAAGATTTATCAAAGGAGCCTCATCTTCTCTTTGACTTCCCTCATAGTCTCTTTGGCAATAACCTCAGCCCGCGCAGCCCCATCGGCAAGGATTTCAGTAACATAATTGGGTTTTGCCGCTAAGGCAGCCCTCTTTTCTCGAAAAGGTTCAAGATTTGAGGCGATATTCCCCGCCAGTAGTTTTTTGCAGTCAACACAGCCAATTTTAGCGCTGCGGCAATCGGAAGCGATCTCGTCCGCTCGTTCAGCAGTGAAGAATTTATGAAGACTAAAGATGCCGCATATTTCAGGGTGCCCCGGGTCGGAGCGATAGCGACGCGCCGGGTCAGTGACTGCAGTCATCACCCTTTCCAGGATTTGTTGTGGTGGAGATGCTATTTCAATATAGTTGTTGTAGCTTTTGCTCATCTTATTTGTTCCATCCAGGCCTGAGATCAGCGGGAAGGAAGTCAGTTTTGCCGCTGGCTCAGGGAACACTCGACCAAAGAGGGAATTAAATCGCCGTACTATCTCTCGGGCTAATTCAAGATGGGGGAGCTGGTCTTCACCGACAGGGACAACCTCTCCTTTATAAAGGGCAATATCGGCAGTCATAAGCACGGGATAGCCTACCAGTCCATAGTTGACATTACGCGGCTGCATCTTCACCTTTTCTTTAAATGTAGGCACACGTAATAGCCAGCTTAAAGGAGTTACCATGCCGAACAGCGTGTGGAGTTCCATCACTTGAGGGACATGGGATTGAACGAAGAGGATGCTCTTCTTGGGGTCGATGCCCGCTGCCAGCCAGTCAAGCACCATTTCATGGATGTCTTCCTGGAGCGCATCAGTATTTTCTAAAGTGGTAAGGGCGTGGATATCCACCACACAGTAAATGCAATCGTATTCCTCTTGAAGTGAAACGCAATTCTGGATAGTCCCGAGGTAATTGCCGATATGTTGCTTGCCGGTTGGGCGGAATCCCGAGAAAACGCGCTTCTTCATTTGTGTTAACAGAGTTTAACATGTGAATAGGTAGGTGGCAAAGATGCTGTACTCGTTCATATGGTCAGTGACACATTAGCTTCCTCCGTTGTGTCATTGCGAGGAGCCCGTCTCTTGACTGGCGACGAAGCAATCTCTAAGTTAAATCATAAACTCAAAGCACTAAATTCTAAGTAAATCCTAATTTAGTAGCTATCAGCTATCAGCTTTCAGCTATCAGCCTTCAGTCATTAGCTAACCGCTGACTGTTGACTGCTGATTGCTGACTGCTGATTACTGACTGCTTTTTCATCTTTGCTCTGTCATTTTGCATTTTGATTTTTGCCTTTTGACTTTCTTTGAGGTGTTACCTACCTATCTGAACTACCTCAGATGGTTGTGCTTGCTTCATTCGTACCCCACCTCCGGTGAAAGTGGGATGGCACTTCGCATGTAGGTTCCACTCCCCCAGGCGATCTCTTGCCCATCTGAATCAACCAACCTGGATTGTGCGACAAAGAGGCGCTGTGAACGGTGAACCACCTGACCAGTCGCTTTCATTTTCCCCTGTGAAATAGGGCGAGTAAGATATATGGTAAAGGAAACGGTTAAGACGAAGACGTCGTCAACCAGCGAATTTACCGCAAAAAAGGCAGCATCATCGAGAGCCTTAAAATATACTGAGCCATGCACGGCACCCGCTGCATGAAAGAAATCGTGGCGCATCGCGATAACCACCTCTGCATAGCCCTCATCCACCCGGATTGTCGGCATGTAATACTTATTCGTTGGCGCAAACGCATACATGTGCTCTAGCTTTCGGTAATGTTCCTCTTTGTTCAACTTCTAGCTACCTTCCCCCGCCTCGGGTATTTTGCGGCTAGAATTGCTAAATGCAGGTGCTCTCTGACCTTTGGTGAAATTCTCCTCATTGAATCGACTTAACAACAAGTAGCGCATACCGGATTTGAACCGGTGATCTCCTCCTTGAGAGGGAGGTGTCCTAGTCCCCTAGACGAATGCGCCGTATTTTATTATGGTCTTTGTAAGCTGAAGGGTCAAGCCAGTGCATAAATAGAAGAAAGTAAGTAACCTGGTTTCTGCTGTTGTCCTTTAGAAGCGGAACGATTAGAATAGTTAGCAAATCGTGGCTTGAAAGGCAAGTAGCAATGGGAGTCAAACTTTACAAGAGACCAAGGCTCAAAAATCCAGTCATGATAGCCAGCTGGCCTGGAATCGCAAATATCGGGCTCATCGCTGTTGATACTCTAAGGGAAGCATTGGGGGCGGAGGAATTTGGGGAGATAGAGCCCTGGGATTTCTTCTATCCTCAGCGAGTGTCAATTAAGGGCGGCGTCCTGGAGGCTCTGGAATTTCCCAGTAGTAAATTTTATTTCAAAAAGACCGAGAAGAAGGATTTGATATTTTTCATCGGGGAGGAACAGCCTGCCGGGGGCAGCAGTGTATATGCTGAGGGAGAGAAGGCTTATCAGATAGCTAACCTTGTTTTAGATGTCGCTGAGAAGTTCCACTGTCGAAGGGTCTATACTTCAGGAGCCGCTGTGGCTCCGATTCACCACACAATGGTTCCCAGGGTCTGGGCAGTACCTAATAATCCAGACCTGATTGCTGAGATCAAGAAATATGAGAACACCATTTTAATGAGTGAAATCGAGGAGAGGGAGGGGCAGGGTAACATTGTTGGGTTGAATGGTCTCTTGCTGGGAGTGGCGAGGAAACGGGAGATTGAGGCTATTTGTGTGATGGGGGAGATACCAGTTTACCTGCAAGGCTTACCACTGCCTTATCCTAAGGCTTCAAGGTCAGTGCTGGAAGTATTGACCAGTAGTTTAGGAATTGGAGTTGACATGAGTAAACTGGATAGATGGACAGAACAGCTGGAACAAGAAATTGAGGATGTTTATAACCAAATTCCGTCAGAGATAAAGAAACAGCTGGAAAAGCTTAAACAGGTGACTTATGCTGGGCCTGCTGAACCCAGTCCGATAACTGAAGAGGATAAGAGAAGGATTATGGAGGATATTGATAAGTTCTTTAAGAAACGAGGCAGGGGAATTGAGTGAACGGTATCCGTTTAAAGTCTTAAGGAAACCAAAATTTCAAAGTTCCTCTCTGGTGGTAGGCTGGAATGAAGATGCCGGTCAATTAGGTCCAGGCGTTATCGATTACTTAACTAGAGGGTTGGGGGGTGAGAGATTTGGTGAAATTGAACCCGAGGATTTTTTCTCCCTGGGTGGAATCAGGGTGGAGCATGATGTAGCTCAATTTCCGGAAAGCAATTTCTATTCCTGTCACAAAAATAACCTGGCTATTTTTAGAAGCACCCCACCTAGATTTGAGTGGTATAAGTTCCTGAATTCAATTTTGGATGTGGCTGAACGTTACTGTGGGACAAAACAGTTATATACCATTGGGGGAATGGTTGCTTTAGCGGCCCACACCACTCCCAGGGCATTGCTGGCTACGAGCAGTTCACAAGAAGTAAAGGAGTCTTTAAAGCAGTATAACTTGGTCAGGGATATGGATTATCAAACGGCGACTGGTCAAAGGCCAACCTTGAACTCCTTTCTGTTGTGGCTGGCTGGCAGGAGAGATATTCCCGGGGTGAGTCTCTGGGTGCCGATACCCTCTTATCTGGTAGCGAATGAAGACCCCAGGGCTCAAAAGAAAGTCCTTCAGTTTTTTGATGAAAGACTTGGCTTAAACATTGACTTTAGCGATATCGACCATGAGATTCAAAAGCAGAATGAAAAACTAGCTCAAGCAAGACTCCGTCTTCCCGAGGTCGACGATTACATCCTCAGGTTGGAAAGCAACCTCAGCTTATCTCAGGAGGAAAATGAGAGATTAACCAGAGAAATCGCGGAATTCTTGAGAGAAGAATAATGGTCAAACAATCATCTGAACAGGCGCGCGGTAGTCCTCAATGACTTTCTTATACTCTCTCTTTCTTCCCAGTCCGGGAAAACCATAAGCATGAGTTTTCATTGCTTCAACCTTCCTTCCTAGAGATGGGATCCTTTTTGGCATCTTTGCGCTGATTTACCTTTTTCATATTTCTGGTGGCTACAATACTTGCATCGGTGCCGGCTACATCCTTTACTATCACGTGGTACATCTTCACAGGTGCCTGCAATT
>CAYVCJ010000063.1:0-5904 GCA_964450165.1 uncultured Dehalococcoidales bacterium | reverse complement strand
AGGCAAAGGCGAAGAGTCTCGCCACTATCTAATCATCGCATGCCAGCTCGTATAGTCCTGATATTGAATCTGATTCCACTTTACGTCTTTGCACATCCGTCGAATCCGGCATACGGTGGATACCGATATAAAGGTTGTCTTCCGAACCAGCTTCTCGGACCCAGCAATCATATTTGTGGTGTTCGCGATAGAATCCTCGTTCCGACAAGTTACTGGACTCTCCGAAATAGACAAATTTATACACCTTCATTTGAGGATGCGGCTTCATCATGATTGCATAGACAGCAGCACCATGTGGAGGTTCCCAATCCGTTATAGGATAGGGGCCCTCAAACTCAACCTCTCCCCATTTTATACTCATTCTGGAAGTAATAGCCGACTCCAGGTTCAGTCACAATGTATCGCGGTTGCGAAGGGTCAGGCTCTATCTTTTGGCGGAGATGCCAGATATAGATGCGTACGTAGTCTACGTCGTCAGCATACTCCCAACCCCACACCTCTTGCAGTAACTGTTTGTGGGTAAGGATACGGCCAGCATTCTTCAACAGAAACGCAAGTAACTTAAACTCGAGTGGGGTTAATTTCACCCGCTCCCCGTCAACAAGCACCTTGCGTTCAGCAACATCCACAGTGAGAGAGTTATCACTGTAGCTAATTGTTCTCTCGGTATCCTGTGGGGCAGGCAACTCAGCGCGTCGTAGCATTGCCTGCACTCTAGCTACCAACTCTCTGCTTCCTACAGGCTTGATAAGATAGTCATCAGCTCCGTAGTCCAGCCCATGCACTATGTCCTCCTCGGACTTCTGCTTCCCGGTGAGCATGACGATAGGCACATCAGAAAGCTCCCGTATGCGGCTGCACGTCTGCCACCCGTCCATCTTAGGCATCTTCACATCCAGAAGAACCAAGTCTGGCTTGTTGGCAAACAAAAGACGCAAAGCCTCCTGTCCGTCGCCTGCCGTGAGTACCTCATACCCTCTGTGGGTAAGAGTCTGGCTAATCAGTTTAACAAAGGTAGGCTCATCGTCGACTACAAGAATCTTTCTTCTCTTTGGTTTGTCCATTGAGACTAGGTGCTATTCTCCTTCCGTTGTAGTAGCATTTCTGTAATCAACTTGGGTAACTCACGAGTGTTGATTGGCTTTGCTACATAGGCGTCGCAACCAGCGCTAATGGCCTTCTCCTTATCTCCCTTCATAGCATATGCAGTAATGGCAATAATGGCAATGTGGCTGAAGTCTGACATTTGCCTGAGTTGCCTCGTTACCTCAAGTCCACTCACTTTGGGCAACCGTAGGTCCATTATGATTAAGTCTGGTTTATCGTTACGAGCCACTTTGAGGGCCTCTTCCCCATCGGTTGCTTCAAGCAAGGAATAGCCATATGGCCTAAGTGTCATCTGGATCATCTTTAGATTTCGTGGGTCATCCTCCACAATCAGTATCTTCTTAGACATTACCATTTTCCCTCTCAGGAATAACTGCTCTGCCTATCACCGAGAGATGTCTCCAATGGCTCTCCAGCCAGAGGAATGGTGAAGATGAATGTACTGCCCTTCCCATATTCGCTCTCCACCCATATTCTGCCCCCTGTAGCCTCCACGAACTGCTTGGTTAGCGTCAATCCGAGCCCGGTGCCTTCCTTCTTCCTATCGGATAGAGTCTCTCCCTGGATGAAGGCTTCGAAGATATGCTCCTGGTCCTCTTTCTTGATACCAATGCCGGTGTCAATCACGCCTACTTGGCAGTAGTCGCCCTCTCGCCCAACGTGAATTCGCACTCTGCCTCCCTGCTCAGTAAACTTACTGGCATTGCTGAGCAGATTCAGCAATATCTGCTCTAGTCTATTTTTGTCACCCCGAACTTTTGGCAGCCCCTGCATTACGCTGATCTCAATCTCTTGCCTGTTTTTGTCCAGCACAGGTTTCATAATTTGTACTACACCACTGACAATATTGGCGATATTCAGATTTTGCAGCTTGAGTTCTATCTTTCCCGCCTCTACCTTAGAAAGATCAAGGATATCGTTAATAAGATTTAACAGGTGCTTTCCACTGTCCAGGATGTCATTAACGCATCCTCTTTGCTCATCGTTGATTTCACCGGGGATGCCATCCAGCATCAATTCTGAAAAGCCGATAACGGCGTTCAGCGGCGTCCGTAGCTCGTGAGACATACTAGCTAGAAACTCAGATTTAGCCTGGTTCACCATTTCCAACTCGGTGGCTTTCCTCACCAGTTCCTCACGCTGTGCTTCCAACTGCTCATTCTTTTCTTGAAGTTCCTCTTCTGCTTTCTTGCGCTCGGTGAGGTCATGGAATACTACTCGGCTTCCGGCATACCTGCCACGCCTGTCATGGATAGCAACCGTCCTTAATTCACCGTAGACTTCTTTCCCGTCTTTCGTTGTGAAGGCAGTATCAAAAGCAATTTCTCCCCCCCTTTTTATGAATTTTTCAAAGGGTGGTTTGAAATCTCTTTCAAAAGTTTTTAAGGGTAAAATCTGGGTAAAGTGCATTCCAATTAGATCTTCTTTGGAATATCCTAAGATTCTGGCCATTGATTCATTCACATCAGTAATATTTCCAGTTCTATCGGTAATATGCATTAAATCACTTGCAGTGTCTATAAAAGTTCGGGACTTTTCTTCAGATTCCTTTAAAGTCTCCTCCGCGCGCTTGCGATCGGTGATGTCCCTCACCACATTGATGATTCCCACTGGGTTCCCAGAGCTATCATACAGCACAGTAGCACTAGAGTCGGTGTCAATTTCTCTACCATCCGCAGTCAAGATTGTGTACTCCGTTCTCTCTTGGACTAGTCTCTCTTCTAATGTCTTCTTCGTGGCATCCATGGCCAGCGCACGGTCTTTGGGCGACACAAATTCAAAGGCGTTTCGCCCAATAAGTTCTTCCTTATTACTGTATCCAACTAGGTGAGCTGCGCTGTCATTCGCTTCTACAACGGTACCTGTCAAATCGGTGACGATAACTCCATCTGTAATAGATCCAAACATGACACGCAGTTTTTCCTCACTCTCCTGCAGCCTCTTCTCTGCCTCCTTGCGCTCGGTGATGTTATGCGCTATGCCTTCTACCTCTATAGGCTTACCAGTGGCATCGTGAACAAAATGAGAGTTGACTTCTACAATAACAAGTGTCCCGTCTTTTCGTTTTAGGGTTACTTCAAGATTTTTAACTTCACCATGCTTTTTGAGTTCTTCCATGAAAATCTTTCGAGCTTCAGGGTAATAATAGAAATCCTCAGCAAGATTTTTTCCAATAACTTCTTCTATACTATCGTATCCCATAATCTTAACTGCGGCCGGGTTTGCCAATGTCAGGTTTCCTTTGAGGTCTACCCGGTAATAAATGTCCCCAATATTTTCGAAGATGGTTCTAAATTTGTTCTCACTCTCTGTGAGCTTCTCTTCCGCCTTCTTCCGCTCGGTGATATCCCTGCTTATACCTACAAATCCTATTGGTTTGCCACCCGCGTCTTTCATGATAGCTATGCTCATCTCCACAGGAACCCTACCGCCGTCCTTGGTGACAATGTGATACTCTCGACTCGTGACGTATCCCTTTTCCAGCACCTTTTTCATGCCCGCTAACGCTTTTTCTCGTTCTTCAGGAGCGATAAGCTCAAAGGAATTTTTTTCAATCAAGTCCCTTTTGTCGTCGGTGCCGTACATTTTCAGGGTAGCTTCATTTACATCTATGATTTTTCCATCAAGGTCACCGATTACGATGCTATCTGTGGACATCTTTACAGCGCTAGATAGGCGGACCAATTCTTCTTCTGCTCGCTTGCGTTCGGTAATTCTTCCCATTTGCGCGGCAACAGCATCAATCAACCGCCGCTCATCTCTTGAAAATGGCCCCTCGTCAAGCTTTGGTCTCTTTTCCAGGTAATTGACCTCCACAGCACCTACCTTGACTCCGCCTATTTTGATATCCGAACATAGCTTCCACTTTGCATCGCGGTAGTTTGCTGTCCTGAACTCCTTGTCCTCAGTAGTAATTCTGGTGCAGCAAATCTCTGGATACTGCCAGCTTGAGGGCAGCAGGTTTGCCACCTCCTGATATAGTTCATCCAATGTAATCTTTGACTTTTCAGCAATCGTGGCGATGCCGTAGAGACACCTAAGCTCCTTAACACGCCCAGCTAAATTATGCTTCAGCTGATTGCTAATCGCTATGAATTCACGTGTGCTTTCATCCATTACTGGATATATTTGCTTGGCATGGGCTTCTAGTTCAACAATTTGCTGGCGCATCTCCGCCAACTCACCTATGAGCTGTACTTTGGTCTTCCTCTCATCTTCCGTCTTATGCTTCACCTCTCCATTCCCTCGAGCCAGCTTGCTTTGTTTCACACGATAATTCCTATACGACAATCCCTATTATAGCATGTCAAATAACCAGGCAAAAATCCAGATAATTTGGCAAGACGCAGTCGAGTTCATGAAGATTCGCTGCTCTTTCTCTTTCGCTGCCTTTTCCATCATCTCGTATTCCGAAAAGGATCTCCCTGTATCCGTTCTTCCCCCCAACCCTTCTACCACCAATGCATCGTAGCACAGGGAGACTAAACAGAATTTAAAGAAAACAAACTGGCTCTTAAATAATCCTAAACAAATTCTCCCAGCGAAGGGCACCCCATTTTTAATGAAATCTTAACAGCCACTTTATGGGCATTAAATCTAGGCTTCCTAAGATGAAGCTAGAGATGAAAACGGGAGCAGGAAAGAAGGTAAGTCAGACGATGAGAATTGTTTGTGCTTACTGTGGCAGATGCATTGGGGAGAAAGAGGGTATATGGAATGGCCCTGTGGGTGTTTATGAAGTGCCTCCTTTTAACCACGGCACCAGGTCATTGGTGAGTGACAAAGATGGCTGATCGATTACACGGCTATCTATTCCTTGGGGTTAATGGTTCTGCAGGTATAGCTGTGGCACACGTGAGGTAGATAATAAAGGAAGACACATGGCAAGGAAGAGAACGATAGCCACATTGCCGCGGGAAGAACTGCGGCGCTTGTTCTACCTTGAGCAAAAGAGAAGACTGTCAAGGAGAGAATCGCTTGAATTGTTCAAATTGGAGGAACTTTATCAAAAAGCTGTAGAGGGAGGTAACACTACAGGGCCAGGAGGCGATGGAGGGGGTTTAGAGGAACACGAATAGTCCAAAGCGGAGGGATTGGAAAATAGCATGAAGGAGAAAAGGGAAGGGACAGACAAACCGCGGCGTGACCCGATTGATATTACCCACTTCACGGAGGAGGTGTCGGCAAAGATGCATGGCTTGCCGGACCAGGCTGAGACCTACAAAACCATGAGGGAGGAGTTTGCAAGATCGAAACGGTAAAGCTGGCTCCTAAATAATCCTAAACAAATCATCCCAGCGAAGGTCACCCCATTTTTAACGAAATCTTAACAGCCACTTTATGGGCATTAAATCTAAACTTCCTAAGATGAAGGTAGAGATGAAAAAAGGGACAGAAAAAAAGGTAAGGCAGACGATGAAAATTGTTTGTGCTTACTGTGGCAGATACATTGGGGAGAAAGAGGGTAACGGAGTGGAGGGAGATTCTCATGGTATATGCCAGGAGTGTTTTGAGAAGCGGATGAACGACAGAAAAGAGGTAAAGGATGACGGGAAATAGCAAATGGATCAAGTGTGCATTGATTGCGCTGGGAATTCTTGTAGTTGGGGCTGCGCTCTTCCGTAGATGAAAATAGAGATGAAAACAAGAGCAGGAAAGGAAGTAAGTCAGACGATTCAGTGGCAACTTTAGCCAATTACGAAATATGGAGGGACTATGAAAAATCGGTTATCTGTGGACGGAGATTACAACCTCTGGGTGCTGCTACACCAGACTACGGATGCGGTACTCAGGGCG
>CAYVCJ010000062.1:0-6017 GCA_964450165.1 uncultured Dehalococcoidales bacterium | reverse complement strand
GTAGAGACTCCCGGGCATTGTAACGGACACGTGGCATTGGTGGAACCTGAAAGAGGGTGGTGCTTTTCGGGAGACCTTTTTGTTTCGGAAAAGCCAAAGGTTATCCGGCCAGAGGAGGATATCGCGGGGATTATAAGGTCAATGAAAAAGCTCGTTGCTCTCGAGACCGACAGACTTATTCTATTTACCGCCCCGGGCAGAGTGGTGCAGGATGGCCGCAAGGCCCTTCGAACATGTATAGAATACTTCGAAGACTTGTCTCGAAGAGCAAAGCAACTTGAAAAAAAAGGTCTCTCGATTGTTGCTATTCGAGATGAAGTTTTCGGAAGGGAAAGTTCCCTTGCTGGTCTTACAGATGGACAATTCTCCTCTGAAAACTTGGCCCGAGCTGCTCTTCGTGCACAGATATGATTTACTATGAGGGGCACAGGCAGATGATAGCGTGTTTGCAGAAAAGGCAACGAAACACGATTCCATGAATGAGGAATCAAGACGCTGGAGAATTATAGATGTATCTGGGGGTAATCTGTGAAACTTAAAAAGGTTGCCAAATGGATTCTGATAAGTTTAGGAATTATCCTTGTATCACTTTCAGCCTGGGGATGGCTAGTTACTTATCATCCTGCTGAGGTGCAATCAGAGCCGATAATCTGCTCTGACCAGACACCTATTTTAAGTCCAGGGCAGAAACTGAAGGTGTTAAATTGGAATGTGCAATTTATGGCGGGCAAGAATTATGTCTTTTTCTATGATTTACCAGATGGTTCCGGACCTGACGAAAGACCGTCACCAGAAGATATCACTAAGACCTTCAATGAAGTTTCCCGCATTATCCAGGATGAAAAGCCCGACATTATTTTGTTGCAAGAGGTTGATGATGGAGCGAAACGCACAGATTATGAAGACCAACTGACTCGCCTATTAGCGTTACTACCTGAGGAATATAGCTGCTATACTTCTGCATTCGAGTGGAAAGCCTCTTTTGTTCCTCACCCACGGATTATGGGAGCTGTGGGGCTGAAAATAGCTATTATATCTAAATATAGGATAACACAGGCTACTCGCTATCAATTGCCTTTAATGCCCCAACCGGTAACTCGCCAATTTAACTTAAAGCGGGCTGTTTTAGAAGTCCATATGCCTGTAGAAAATGCTACAGATTTCGTAGTGTTGAACACACACCTGGAAGCTTTTGCGCAGGGCACCGACACCCTGGAAAAACAAGTTAATCAAGTAGAATCTATTTTGAAAAACCTCACCCAAGAGGGCTATCTCTGGATTATAGGAGGCGATTTCAATTTGCTATCTCCAGGCAAAGCCTATGGTCTATTACAGGAAGAACAGAAAAAACATTATAACCAGGAAACAGAAATAGAGCCCTTATTTGAAAAATACCAGGCTGTGCCCAGCTTGTCAGAAGTTAATAGCCCCGACTGTGAACAATGGTTCACGCACTTTCCCAACAACCCCGGCGTAGGAAAGCCCGATAGAACTATTGATTATATCTTCCTGGCGAATAACATTACCTTAGAAAAGCATTGTGTAAGGCAGTATGATACCCTGACAATATCAGACCATCTGCCTGTGCTGGCTGAGTTTGAACTACCTTCTTCCCCTGAATAATGAGGCGTGGATAGGCAATGAGATGTTCTCAAGGGGTGTTTTCTTGCGGTATACCCACTTGACACGGGTGCTGTTATAATCTAAGCGATGAACTGGGTTGATATAGCCATCATAGTTGTTGCCGTTCTATTCGGGTTGCTAGGGCTGTGGCAAGGATTTATCAAGGCGTTATTCGGGATCATAGGCTTGATAGGAGGAATAGCGCTGGCGGGGCATTTTTATCAACCGCTTGCCTTAAACTTTTCCTCGGAGGGTGCTGCATGGGCAGAGATAGCTGCCTATGCCATTATTCTTATAGTCACGGTAATCGTTGCTGGTGTAGCTGGCTGGTTTGTGGCTAAGATGGTTCACGCTTTGCTCTTTGGCTGGCTGGATAGGCTGCTCGGGTGTATTCTGGGGGCTTTTATGGGAAGCATGCTGTGTGCCGCCGTGCTTGCCATCTTGTGCAAATTTGTGCCCAGCGTGGAATCTGCGGTGGCGCAGTCTGCGGTGGCAGCAACAGTGATGAAGGGATTTCCGCTGTTATTAGCTCTTCTTCCTGATAATTTCGATTTCCTCAGTGGGCTGTTTACTTAGTGCTTTGCAGGACTTCGTCTATGATTCCTTTGAGCTGCGTTTTTGGTCTTAAACCAACGATTTGCTGAACGGGCTGACCATTGTGGAAAACGAGCATGGTGGGGATGGCAGCAATGCCATATCTGGCGGCGATGGAGCTATTCCCATCCACATTAAGTCTGGCAAAGTTCACCTTCCCCTGATACTCTGTATCCATCGATTCTAAAATAGGGCCAACGGCGAGGCAGGGAGCGCACCACTCTGCCCAGAAATCTAACAGAACCGGTACTCCTGATTGTAAGACATCTTTTTCAAAGTCAGCTTCACCGTTTATTGTTAGCATCAGTTCTCCTTCCGGGATTCAATAGGGATTGAGACTGCTTCGCTTGCAATGACATTTTAAGGCAATGGCATTCTTAAGGAAAAGAACTCTATGGCATTCCTGGTAGTGTGCTCAGCCACTGTGGCCTCGTCAATTCCCTTGAGCTGAGCGACAGCGCCGAGACTTCTGGTTATGTCACCAGGAGCGGAACGATATTTTGTCCCCCGGCCATAATATACCGGACAGTCGGTTTCTAGAAGCAATTTATCCATTGGCGTTTCCTTAACTGCCCTCCTATGCTCTTCGTGATATTCAGCAGCAGGAGTGGCGGAAACATAATAACCGCCGTTAATTATATCCCTGAGGACACTGGAAAAGCCAGTAAACCAGTGAAAAACAGCTTCGGCTGTGCCAGCATCTTGGACTAATTGTAGCGCATCTCTCCAGGCATACCTGGTATGAAGACTTACCGGCTTAGCGTATTTCTTAGCTAACTGTAAAAGGCGTGCTAACACCTCTTTTTGAAATTCCTTAGCCGCTCTTCTTACCACCCTCTTGTCGTAATCCAGTCCTATCTCACCGATAGCAATTGCTTGGGCGATATTCTGCTCGATGAATTCCAGTTCACCATTGACCTGGGAAGAATTGAGCTCGCCTAATTGCCAGGGGTGCAATCCCAGTGCCGGGAAAACGAAGGAGGGATATTTCTGAGAAATCTCCAGCGTTTTTATGTTTGAGCGATAATCTGAGCCTACGGCTATGATGGCGACGATGCCTTTTCCCCGGGCATTATCAAGTGTAGAATCGAGATTTTGCAATTCATCAAGGTGAGCGTGAGTATCGATAAGGTTATACAACTTCAGGTTGCTTTTCGGGGCGTGTTTGCTCGGCACGCAATTTTTTACAATACGTGAGCCCCAGTTCAGTGGGCTTGTAGCTATAAAGGGAGAATTGTCCGGTTTCCTTGGTAATCATGTTTGCCGAGAGAAGCACTTTCACCGCTGTCTCTCCAGTTTGTCCTACTAGAAGGAGATGGTGGTCAGGCACCGGCTTGTTGGTGTCTTCATATTCCTCACAAATGCTGGTTAGCAACTTTGCAGGCTCGTCGACCAGGTTCTTCAGAATCTCCTGCATTGCCTCAGTCTTTCTGATTATGTCGACGAAATCTTCAAAAGCACCCATTTGAACAAATGTATTCTAGCCCATCGGATGGTGCTATGACAAATAACGACTAATTCGGAGCAATCTCAGAGTTGAAATCCTAAATTCTAAGCACTAAACCCCGACCAATATCAAAAATCAAACATAAAAAGTCAAAATGACAAATTAATAATGTAAAAACCTTCCTCATTTTGATCTTTGACTTCTGGCTTATTCTTGCCTTTTGATTTTTGAGTTTTGCTTTCTTGAGATTGCCGCGCTTCGCTCGCAATGACAGTAAAAAGGGGCTCGAAATGACAATCTCCTTATTGTCACCCTGAGCGATAGCGAAGGTTTGAAGGAGATTCTTCGGTCGCGGAGTTTACCCTGAGCTGCACCAGATTCTTCGCTACGCTCAGAATTACCAAAAACGAAGGGCTCCCTCAGAATGACAGGGAATGAAGGACTTGCAATCACAGTGAAAAGTTGACGCTAAAATTTGACGATGCTACAGTTGATTTGTCTGTGAAGAGGATAGGTATTTTATATCATCCCAAGTTGGAAAAAGCTCGAAATTTGGTTAGCGAGCTGGAAGGGTTATTGTCCACCAAGGGAGTTACCTGCTGGCATTGTTCTGCCTGGGATGAAGACGAGGCTAGAGCTCAGGTAGCTGGCTCAGATTTAATCCTCAGCATTGGTGGTGATGGCACCATCCTTCATGCGGCACGAGTTATTATTCCTTTGCCGTTGCCGTTGCTGAGTATAAATTTGGGTGAACTGGGATTTATTGCCGAATTAAGTGCCGATGAGGCTTTGTCCAACCTACCTTGCGTGATCAATGGTGAGGGCTGGTTCGATGATAGGGCTATGCTTGAAGCCAACGTTGACGGTGAAAGTTTTCATGCTCTGAACGATGTTGTGCTGCGGAGTCCTATTGCTCGATTGATTCACATAAAGGCAAAAATTGACGGTGAAGAGTTAACCACATATCGAGCTGATGGAGTTGTCATTGCCTCGGCTACCGGTAGCACCGGCTATTGTCTGGCAGCCGGAGGGCCGATTCTTTATCCCCAATCCAATCAAATAATTCTCATGCCGGTATCGTGTCATCTCTGTTTAAATTATGCTCTGGTTTTATCATCACAGAGCGTGATTGAATTAAGCATTGCCGATAGAGAGGAAGCCATGCTTAGCCTCGATGGACAAGTTAATTTGTCCCTGAAGGAGGGACAAGTGGTCAGGGTCAAGATTAGCCAGTACATAACTCGTTTCCTGAGAATTCACCCGCCGAGCTATTTCTATAGCTCGTTATGGCAAAAATTAAGGGTGGGAAGAATAGCATGAAAGTTGATAAAGCAAAGGTGAGTGATGCTGCTACAATGCATCGCCTGATTAATCACTTCGCTGATAAGGGTGATGTGTTACCTCGCGCTTTAAGCGAGATATATGAGGGTATTAAGGATTTCTTTGTGGTTAGGAACGAAGAGAAAGTTGTCGCTTGTGCTGCTCTGCATGTCATGTGGCTTGATTTAGCTGAAATCAGGTCTGTGGTTGTGGAGGAGGGCAGCCAGAATCAGGAAATTGGCTCTTCGCTTGTCCGTGCTTGCCTTGATGAGGCTAAAGCTTTAGACATCCCCACTGTTTTTTCTCTTACTCGTGAGCCGTCTTTCTTTGAAAAACATGGGTTTAAATCAATTGACAAGGCGGAATTGCCTCGTAAGGTGTGGGGGGAGTGCTACCGCTGCCCTAAATTCCCTGATTGCGATGAGGTGGCTGTTATTTACCACGTTTAATGTCATTGCGAGGAGCGCCCTTCTTGTCACTGCCGGGAAATGCTAAACTGAAAGCACTAAATCCCGACCAATATCAAAAATCAAACATAAAAAGTCAAAATGACAAATTAAAATGTAAAAACCTTCCTCATTTTGCTCTTTCACTTCTGACTTATTTTTGCCCTTTGACTTTTGAGTTTTGCTTTCCTAGGATTGCCATGCCGTCGGCTCGCAATGACAGTAAAAAGGGGCTTGCAATGATAATCTCCTTATTGTCACCCTGACCCTGAACGAAGTGAAGGGGAAGGGTCTCAAGGAGATTCTTCGGTCGCTGTGCTCCCTCAGAATGACAGTGAAAAAAGGGCGCGCAATGACGAGGAAGAGGAGGGAAAGTTATGTTGATGCCGGAGAAAAAATTATCTAGACAACAGCTCTATCAGGGTAAAGCGGTGAGTTTATATGCGGATACGGTGGAAAAACCAAACGGGAAGACGACTACCAGGGAGGTGGTGGAGCACAGCAAATGTGTGGCGGTTGTAGTAATTGACGAACAGGATAACGTGCTTTTAGAACGCCAGTTTCGTTATCCAGTGGGCAAGTTCCTG
>CAYVCJ010000061.1:0-6070 GCA_964450165.1 uncultured Dehalococcoidales bacterium | reverse complement strand
TCCATTCCAGCCTTGCGCAAGTATCGGCTCACACCTTACCCGACTCTCTGCACCCCGCCTCAGACTGTACTACTCCTGTTCGCAGCCTTTCGCTTATTCAGTTTTATTATATTTTATGTGGTAAGCCCACCCCTTGTCAAGAGAGGTTGGCTGGGCAAAGTTCAAGATAGCTACAACTTTTGCAAGAAAACCGTGATTTCGGTCACATGTGTTGGTTACATTATGAACAAATTGTGCCTGATTGACAAATTCCAGAATTGAGGGTAGAGTGTCTGGAATGTTTGATGAGGCGTGTGTAATGTGAGAACGGTGAAAGTCGGTGGATGTGGCATGATGTGGGGCGATCTTATCCAGCCTTCTGTTGAAATGGCTGAGAAGGCTGATGTGCACTATCAATGTTACGATTTTCTCACCGAATTTACCATGTCGTTGCTTTATCGGTTGAAGCAGAGAAGTCCTCTTTCAGGTTATCCCACCGATGTTGTGGAATGGAATAAACAACTTTTGCCCATCGCTATCAAAAGGGGCATCAAGCTTGTTTCCAATGGAGGAGGAGCTAATCCCGAGATAGCTGCTGATGAAATATTGAAGGTAGCCCAGCAATTGAAGGTGCCCTTGAAGCTGGGAGTTGTTACTGGCGATGATGTGCTTGATACTATAAAGAGGCTGCGAAGGGAGGGGATGAAATTCCCCAATACGGATACCGGGGAAGAGGATATTACCAGCATCGAGGACAGGGTGGTAGGCGCTCATGCCTACATCGGTGCTGACCAGATTATCGAGGCTCTTAAGAAAGGATGTGATGAGGTAGTGGGGGGAAGGTTCTCCGATAACGCTTTATACGTTGGGCCAATGATGTACGAGTTTGGCTGGGAATATAAAGAACCTTATTGGAATAAGATTGGCGCTGCCATAACTGCAGGGCACATAGTTGAATCCTCCCGGTCGTGTTGTGGTGCGATGAGCAGCATATGGCGGGAGATTCCTGAGCCCTGGCATATTGGTTATCCTATTGTTGAGATGAATGAAGATGGCACTGCGGTAGTTACCAAAACGCCTGACACTGGCGGTTTAGTAAATCGGCAAACAGTCAGGGAGCAATTGGTCTACGAGATTCTCGACCCGCGAAACTATATAACGCCTGATGGAATTGCTGATTTGACGACGTTGCAGCTTGAGGATATGGGTCTGAACAGGGTAGAGATTACCAACATGACTGGAAAACCAAGACCTGACAAGCTGAAGGTAGGAGTAGGCTTTCATGGTGGCTTCCTGTTTGATGTAACTGTTCAAATTGTCTGGCCTGATGTTCTGGAGAAGGCGAGAATGTGCAAAAAGCATTTCCAAGAATGGCTTAAGTGGGCTAATGTGCGTCCTTTAGAGTGGGAGGTCCAGATTGAGGGTGTTAACATGTGTTTAGGTCCCACCGTTTCCGTAGATGAGATAGAGGAAAAATGTGGCAGGGACATTCCCGAGATAGGAGTAAGGTTTGCTACCAAGTGGCAGACTCGTGAAGAGGCGGAGTTCTTCAGGAGGGAGCTTGGAAGGGTTTGGTCAGTTTTTCCTGGTTTGCCATTTGGACAGCATGTTCCGCCAGCGCCCATGCGCATAATAGCCTTATGGCCGACACTTATCCCCAGGAGCGAAGTCCATCCTGCGCTAGCTATAAAGGAAAGCGAGCTGTAGGAAGGAGGCAGAATGTCAGTAGAGATACCAAAGACAGGTAAGGTGCAACTGAAGGATATTTGCTACGCACGCTCTGGAGATAGGGGGGATAAGAGCAACATTGGTTTGCAGGCTATCGATTTCGATGAAAAGGTTTATGAACTGATAAAGAAGAAGGTAACCCCCGAGGCACTACAGGAGCATTTCAAGGAATGGAGTAAGGGTGATGTGCATGTCTATCGCATGGATAACATGAAGGCTTTGAACATCGTTCTTGACCATGGCCTTGGCGGTGGAATGACCACCTCCCTCCGCTGGGATGGCACCGGGAGGGCAATGTGTCAGGCACTGCTGCGTATGTACATCGATGTCGATTAACAGTTTGTGACGCAGGTAACAGAAGTTCTCCAGCCTGGCAAAGGAGTTCACTTGCCGGGTTGTTTTTTTGTTGAGCTTGGTATTGTAAATGTCACCTGGTTAGATTTATTATTTAACCAAGATTTCGCAATATGTGGGGATATCAATGGCGGTAACCAAAGAAAAGGAACTAAATATACAATCAATTAGCGAAGGTAAGTTAACCTGGTTCTATATTGAAAAGCCCGCTGCCGCTGAGGTTGAATTTCTAAGGCAGCATTTCAAATTCCATCCCCTTAACCTGGATGATGTCTTGAGCCGTATCCAGCGTCCTAAAGTCGACGAATATGATGACCATTTATTCATAGTACTCCACTTTCCTGTGTTTGATAAGGAGAATCGGATAACGAGGCCGAGCGAGGTAGATGTTTTTGTCGGGGAAAATTACCTTGTCACTGTGCATTGTTCTGCTGACCTTAAGCCACTGGCTAAGTTCTTCAAGGAGTGTCAGACTAATGAAGAGAAGCGCCGCACTTATTTAGGACGGAGCTCCGGTTTTCTGCTCTACCATATTCTCGATAGGTTGGTTAACTATTGCTTCCCCATCCTGGGTAAAATTACCGAGAGCATTGATAATGTGGAGAATGTTATTTTCGCCAAAGCTGTTCCAAAGACTGTTCAAGAGATCTCCGTGATTCGGCACGACCTTATCTCTTTTCGCCGGGTTATCCATCCCCAGATACGGGTAATCGAGATGCTGGAGGAGGAGGAATATCCTTTCTTTAAAGAAGACCAGGAAGCTTATTTTGGTGATATTGCTGACCATACTCGTAAAATCTGGGATGGACTTGAAGATGACAAGGAAGTCGTCGACGGCCTCGCTGAGACCAGCAATTGGTTAACCTCAAATCGGATTCAAGAGATAATGCGCGTTTTGACTATTATCATGGCAATCATAGCACCAGCTACATTAGTGGCTAGCATTTACGGTATGAACATCCCCTTACCAGGTGGACTGGAGTCAGGCACTCTTTTAACTTTAGGCATTTTGCTTTTAGTTATGGCATTTATCGGTGTAGGCATGATTGTTTACGCTCGCCGCCGAAAATGGTTGTAAGTTATCGATTAATTATCGCCGTCAGCAGGCTCTTTTGCCTTCTAAGCTGATGAAGTTCATCGCAGATAATAATGTTGGTAAATTAGCTAAATGGCTCAGGATTATTGGTTATGATACCCTGTTTTTTGATGAGCAGGATGATGGGAAACTGATTAAAATTGCGGTTAAGGAGGACAGGACGATTCTGACCAGGGACACCCAAATCATGCAAAGGCGGTTGGTTACCAGTGGTAGGCTAAAGGCTGTATTGATTAAACACGATAACCCTAAAACTCAATTGCAGGAAGTGGTTACAAAACTAAATTTAGATTATCATCGCAAACCTTTCTCTGTTTGTCTGGAATGTAACCAACCACTAATGCCAAAAAGCAGGGAGGAAGTGCGGAGTTTAGTTCCGCCGTATGTATTCAAGACCCAGGATCACTATATGGAATGTCCAGTATGCCACCGTATTTATTGGCAGGGCACTCACTGGCAAAGGATGAGTGAGGAACTGGGGGAGCTTGCCAGGGAAGAGAAATGAAAATCGTCACCGCTGACCAGGTGAGGGAAATTGAAAATCAGGCTGTTAAGCTGGGCGTTTCACTGGAAATGCTCATGGAAAATGCCGGCAACGCCGTAGCTACACAGGTTAAGCAAGCATTGCATAGTGCTGTTGGTAAAAAGGTGTTGGTTATGGTTGGTCCGGGCAATAATGGGGGCGATGGCTTGGTAGCTGCGCGTTATCTCCATGACTGGGGAGCTAAGGTCAATATTTGCCTTTGTGCCTCCAGGGCGCAGGATGATAAAAACCTTAAACTAGCTGTGCAATGCGGGATACCTATTATCCATGCTTATGAAGGTAAGGCTCTCGCTGACCTGCGTGCTTCCATATCCTCGGCTGATGTCATCATTGACGCCCTTTTTGGCATTGGCAAAATCCGCCCTATTGAAGGGATATTCAAGGAAGTATTGCAAAATGTTTCTAAGGTTAAGGGAACGAAGTCAAAGCCTGTCCTGGTGGCTGTTGATTTACCCTCAGGACTCAACTCCGATACTGGCGAGGTAGACCCGAATTGTCTCTGCGCTGACATCACTGTTACTTTCGGTTATCCCAAAATTGGGTTATTCAGTTTTCCCGGTGCCGGGAAAGTGGGCAAGCTTGTCATTGCTGACATTGGAATTCCACAAGATTTGGCTCAGGATATAGATGTGGAGTTAATAACCGAGCAGTGGGTAAAGGAAACTCTGCCACAGCGCCCTTTGAATGCCCATAAAGGTAGCTTTGGGAAGGTATTGGTCGTTGCCGGCTCAGTTAACTACATCGGCGCTGCTTATCTTGCCTGTATGGGTGCTGCCAGAGTGGGTGCTGGACTGGTGACTTTGGCTACCGCTACTAGCCTTCACCCCATTCTGGCGTCCAAATTGACCGAGATAACCTATATCCCACTGCCTGAAGCTGAGACGGGTGTGATCGGTTCACAGGCAATCTCTACGCTACAATCGGAGTTCAGCAATTATGATGTATTGCTTCTTGGCTGTGGATTGGGACAGCATCCTGAGACGGTAGAATTCGTCAAGTCTTTGCTAACTGATAGCTCTCAGCTCTCAGCTGTGAGCTATCTAATTCTGGATGCCGATGCTGTTAATATCTTGGCTCAAATACCTCAGTGGTGGCGAAAGTTAAGGCGAGATGCTATCCTTACGCCGCATCCTGGGGAGATGGCGAGATTGTTGGGAATTTCGGCAAAAGAAGTTCAGGGAAGTAGGTTATCAATAGCACAACGCTCAGCAAAAGAATGGAAGAAAACCGTTGTGCTTAAAGGGGCTAACACGATTGTGGCTGCTCCAGATGGGGAAGCCAAAGTGAATAATGCTGCAAATCCTGCTTTAGCTTCAGCGGGGACGGGGGATGTCCTCGCTGGCGCAATAGCCGGACTAGCGGCGCAAGGGCTTTCTCTTTTCCATGCTGCTGCCTGTGGGGTGTATCTTCATTCTCGAGCGGGCGAGATTGTCGCTGAGAAGCTGGGTGATGCCGGGGTAATTGCCACTGATTTGCTACCTGTTTTGCCCAGGGTAATCAAAGCATTGAGAGAAGGTTAGCTGTTATGTTACTGGCTATTGATATTGGAAACAGCAGCATCGCCATAGGTGTATTTGATGGTGAGAAGCTTAAGGCTACCTGGCGATTAGCCACAAGCATACAGCGCGAGGCGGATGAATATGGTGCTTTGTTGGTTGCCTTTCTCAAGCAGAAAAAGTTGCCTATTTCGAGAATCACCGGGGGAGTGACGTGCAGCGTTGTTCCACCGTTGACCCCCGTTTTTCAGGGGATGTGCCGGAAATACCTGAATATTCTCCCTTTAATAGTTGAAGCGGGGGTTAAAACGGGGATACGCCTTTCCGTGGATAACCCCCGGGAACTCGGTCCTGACCGGGTGGTGAACGCTGTTGCTGCTCATCACCTTTATGGAGGCCCGGCGGTTATTATTGACTTTGGCACTGCTACTACTTTTGATGTTATTTCTAAAGAAGGTGACTATTTAGGCGGAGCCATTTCACCGGGAGTCACCATTTCTACCGAAGCGCTATTTTCCCGCACTGCCATGTTACCCCGTGTGGAGTTAGTTCGCCCCACGCAAGTTATTGGCAAGAATACGATTTCTGCGATGCAATCAGGTATAATATTTGGATA
Organism: uncultured Dehalococcoidales bacterium; assembly: GCA_964450165.1. Lineage (GTDB taxonomy): Bacteria > Chloroflexota > Dehalococcoidia > GIF9 > AB-539-J10 > CG2-30-46-19. The sequence goes on along the minus strand of CAYVCJ010000061.1, from coordinate 257 downwards.
TATCGGGCTTGTTGAGGGTATGATTAATCGTATAGAACGGGAATTAGGGAGTAAAGTGAAGGTTATAGCTACTGGAGGATATGCCCACCTTCTGGCTGAGGCAACATCGCGGATAGAGATAATAAATCCTGATTTGTCGTTAATTGGGCTGCGTCTTATCTATGAAATGAACAAAGTGGAAGGGCGCGGGGAGCATCATGCTTGAAGGGAAGACGGTAATCCTGGGAGTAACAGGGAGCATCGCTGCTTATAAGGCA
>CAYVCJ010000060.1:0-6091 GCA_964450165.1 uncultured Dehalococcoidales bacterium | reverse complement strand
TAAACCTGTGAAGACGTGATTTTTATGCCATCCGTCTGATCACAGCAACTACCTTCCCCTGGATATCAATATTATCAGCAGAAGTGTAAATAGGACTAATCTGGCTATTTGCCGACTCAAGACGCACATGCTCCCCCTCTTTAAACAACTTTTTCAGAGTAATTTTTTGCTCCTTTTTCAGCCAGACTGCCGTCATGTCGCCTTCTTCAACATTATCTGCGTAACTCAATAACACAATATCCCCGTCCCCTATCAAGGCATCAACCATCGATTCACCTTTCACCTTAACAGCATAAATATTGCCCCTTCTTTGAATTAAGCCGTCACTTACCTCCAGCCCTTCATCAGAGGTAACAGCGCTTCTATTGGGATCAGGCACAGGAATGGGCTCACCAGCGGCTATCTCTCCTATTATAGGTATATACACAAGTCTTTTCTCACGGCGTTTATCTAAGAGCTCGATCCCTCGCGATATATCGCTTTGACGACGAATATAACCCGCTCGCTCCAATTTATTTAGATTATAGACTACCACCGAAGTAGAACTTATATCACATCCTCTAACAATGTCTCTAACGCTGGGAGGATAGCCATTGTCACGCAAATACTGGCGAATAAAGCCTATGATCTGTTTTTGCTTTCTGGAAAGAGGTTTACCAGCCAAAAAGCTAACCTCCTTTCCCCTTCGATATCGCCTGATTTAATTCTCTTGTTAGCTGCGATTTGAGTCTAGCACCCTTATTGCGATGAATAACCCCTTTGCTTACCGCCTTATCTATGTCTCTTATCGCCTTTACCGTCTCTTTTCCCGCTAATTCCATATTCCCAGCTACAATAAGCTTGCCAGTTTTAACAATAGCAGTCTTCATCCTGCTCTTTGTCACACTATTCCGCAATCTCCTTCTTTCCGTAGCGCGAGCCGTTTTGTCAGCCAACTTAATGTGCGGCATTCACTCCTCCTTTCCTTCTAACATTTACTATGCCCCCAACTGAGTAAATTTTAGCTATCAAACTAGCTAACTCAGCGGTACCTTTTACTTCCAGACTAAAATTCAATGAGACGATGTCCTCGTGGTCTGCTGTATTAAGGTCGGTGATATTTACTCCTTCCTCAGCAATAACAGCGCTAATATCCCGAACCAAGCCCACCCTATCCCAACCATCAACTTCAATAGCCACCGGGTAAACTTGCTGTACACCACCCCAACTCACCTCAACCAGCCGTTCCCTCTCCACTTCATTGACGATATTGGGGCAATCTCGACGATGCACGGTAACACCTCGTCCCTGAGTAATATAACCAATAATCTTATCCCCTGGCAAGGGATGACAACAGTTAGCCAGATGTGTGACCAACTCTCCTACACCTAGTACCTTAACACTCGCCGGGCTAACCTTTCTTGAAGGACGAACAACCAGCTCTTCAGGCGGCTCTTCCCTTACGGCTAGCTTTGCTATTATTTGAGAGGGATTAAGGTTACCACTCCCGATAGCAGCAAAAAAGTCGTCCATATTCTTGAAGCCAAACAGTGATGCCACTTCACCAACGCTTGGGAGGGCAACACCTGCCCTTTTCAGTTCCCGTCCCAGAAATTCCTTCCCTGCCTCAATGCTTTGAGCCCTATCCTGCTTTGTGAACCATTGGCGGATTTTCGCCCGTGCATGAGAAGTTTTGACATAGCCAAGTTCACGATTGAGCCAATCCAGACTAGGTTCTTTCTCTCCCTTAGCAGCAATGATTTCCACCACGTCACCATTATTGAGGTTATAGTTCAAGGGCACCAATCGGCCATTCACTTTTGCCCCAACACAGCGATAACCCAGGTCGGTATGAACATGAAAAGCCAAATCCAAAGGCGTTGCTCCTTTGGACAATTCCTTTATTTCGCCTTTGGGAGTAAAAACAAACACCCGATTAGCGAGCATATCACTTTTGACGGATTCCAAAAATTCCTTGCTATCAAACACATCACGCCACTCAACCAGTTGAGGTAACCAGGCCACTTCCTTAAAAGAGTCCCCTCCCTTTCCCCCCTCCTTATAGCGCCAATGCGCAGCTAACCCAAACTCAGCAACTCGATCCATTTGATGAGTCCGAATTTGCACCTCCAATGCATTCCCGTGATATATCACCGCTGTGTGTAAAGATTGATACTCATTGTCTTTAGGATTAGCAATAAAATCGTTAAATTCCTCAGGTATAGGGTGCCAAAGGCTATGAACTATTCCCACCGCCTTATAGCAGTCTGAAATTGAATTAACCAGTATGCGCAAGCCAAAGAGATCATAGATATCGCCAAAATCCTTACCCTGGGCCGCATATTTGCCCATTTTCCGAAAGATACTATAAACATGTTTTGGCCTGCCAAAAACGCTGGCTTCTACACCAGCTTTGTTCAATTCCTCGTCCAACGCTTCGATAGCCTCGTTTACAAAACCTTCTCTTTGTTCTCGTTTCGAAGCTACCAAACGAGCAACCCGATGATATTCCCGTGGCTCTAAATAACGAAAAGCCAAATCCTCTAACTGCCATTTTACGCTCCGGATACCCAGCCGATGCGCTAGTGGAGCGTATATCTCCAAAGTCTCTTGAGCAATGGCAATGCGTCTCCCCCGCGGCAAAACTCCAAGAGTGCGCATATTATGTAGCCGGTCAGCTAATTTTATAAATATAACCCTTAAATCCTCAGCAGTGGCTATAAGCATTTTGCGCAGATTCTCCACTTGAAGCTCTCTCTTGGCTTTATCTCCATAAACAGGCTTTGCCAACTTGCTCAATTTCGTGGTGCCCTCTACCAATTTAGCTACCTCATCACCAAAGTTAGTCTTGATTTCACCCACTGAGACTCCACAATCCTCGAGAACATCGTGAAGCAAGGCGGCAGCTAGAGTAGCACCATCAAATTGAAGCTCAGCTAAAATCATTGCTACACTAACAGGATGCTCCAGGTAAGGCTCTCCTGATTTCCGTAATTGCCCTAGATGCGCATCAAGAGCAAAATTGTAAGCTTTCTCAACCAGTGTTACCTGCTCCTCTGGCAGGTATGCCTGTGCTTTAGCTAAAAGCTTCTCCTTTTCCACCAAATTCATCATAGCTTAAATAACAAAAACAAGGCAAATTCCTTTACATCCTTCCTACTCTCTTGTATTCTACAAGTCAAGGAGTTTTTCTTTTGTTCAAAGCACCTCGTGGTACATCGGACATCTTGCCCCAAGAAAAGGCTTACTGGAGGTATATAGAGGGAAAAGCTGTTTACCTCTGCCAGCTTTACGGCTACCAGCCCCTCAACACCCCTGTTTTTGAAGATTACCAACTTTTTGCCCACACCGCACCTGATGGCGCAGACATCATTAAGGAGATGTATGTCTTCGAGGATAAAAGTGGGCAGAAGCTGGCTTTGACTGCAGAGGGAACTGCACCGATCTGTCGCGCTTACCTTGAACATGGGCTATTTAACCTACCTCAGCCGGTAAAGCTATATTATATTATCCCCGCCTTTAGATACGAGCGCCCTCAGGCAGGACGCTATCGTCAGCATCATCAGCTTGGATGCGAAGCAATAGGTGATGCTGACCCTGCCCTCGATGCTGAGGTGATAGAACTGATGTATCGTTTCCTATCTTCTTTGGGTCTTTCAGGCCTGTTTATTGAGATTAATAGCATTGGCTGCCGAAAATGTCAGCCTGACTATGTCGAGGCGTTGAAAAAATACTATTCCCCCTTCCGGGATAGACTATGTCCCGACTGCAAGGTCAGGTTAGCTAGAAATCCCCTGCGGCTTCTCGACTGCAAAGAAGTTTCTTGCCAGGAAATAATAACAGGTGCGCCAAAAATCACAGACTATCTTTGCTCGGAATGCCAGACGCATTTTCAAAGTGTCCAGAAATATCTAACTGCACTGGGGATAACGTACCAATTAAATCACAGGATAGTGCGCGGACTGGATTACTATACCAGAACAGTCTTCGAGGTTAAGCCTGAAGGGAAAGGAGTACAAATCGCTCTTGGTGGAGGCGGTCGCTACGATAATCTTATTGAGGAACTGGGGGGTAAACCTACGGCAGCAGTTGGTTTTGCCGCTGGTATAGAAAGAATCATCATTGCCTTGAAAAACCAGAACGTAATTGTTCCTGCCCTCCCTAAACCTGTTGCTTATGTAGCTTACCTCGGAACGCAAGCTAAATTAGAGGCAACAAAACTTGTTTCCAGATTGCGTCACCAAGGCATCGCTGCCATCCAAGCTACTGGAGACAAGAGTTTGAAAAGCCAACTGAGACAGGCTAATTCGCTAGACGTTAAATACACCATTATCATTGGAGAAAAGGAAGTGGCGAATGAAACAGCGGTATTGCGGGATATGTCGAGCGGAGAACAGAAAACCGTTCCTCTCAGTGAAGTAGCGAGCTTACTTGAAAAAAGATAAGAAAGAGCACAAAATATAGTTTTCTATTCGTAGATGTGGTATAATAAGTGTGTAATATGGTGTTTTGCTAAATTGGTCACCTGGAGTTCCAACATTCACCTTAGATAGACGAACCCTAATCACGTATGATACAAGACGAGCTAAACAACAAACCAAATAGCGAGTATCGTGCCGAAGACATCCAGATTCTAGACGAGATAGAAGCAGTACGTCTACGCCCTGGAATGTATGTCGGGAGCACCGACCGCCAAGGACTGCATCAACTCCTCTATGAAATAGTATATAACAGCATAGATGAGGCTATGGCTGGTTTCTGCGACCAGATTGAGGTGACAATTCACCCGGATAACAGCGTCACCGTGGTGGATAATGGGAGAGGCATCCCTGTTGACATTATTCCAGAAACAGACATTACTGCTTTACAAGCAGTGATGACTCATCTACACGCTGGAGCAAAGTTTGGGGGAGCTGTTTATCAAATATCAAGCGGATTACACGGCGTCGGTGCTTCGGTGGTGAATGCTTTGTCTGCCTGGCTTAAAGTCGAGGTTAGAAGGGAAGGGAACATATATCGCCAGGAATATCGGCAAGGTATTCCTATGGGTGATATAGAAATCATCGGTCACACCCAAGATATCGGCACTAAAATCATGTTTCTCGCCGATAGCCTGATCTTTGAGGATATCGACTACGACTTTGGCACGGTTTGCCAGCGCCTGAAAGAACTGGCTTTTTTGAATAGCGGGGTGGAGTTAGCAATCAGGCATGAGCACAGTGATGCCGAAAAAACATTCTACTTCGAAGGTGGAATAGCTACTTTAATTTCCCGGGTAAGTAAGAATAGGACGGTCATACATCCGGAACCCATCTTACTGAAGGATTCAAGCAACAGCACCGCGATTGAAGTAGCCTTGCAATACAACGATAGCTCCATAGAGTCTACTTTCTCCTTTGCCAATTGTGTTAGCACCAGAGATGGAGGCAGCCACCTTACCGGTTTTCGTTCCGCATTGACCCGCGTGCTGAATGATTACGCACGAAGCAACAAATTTATCAAAGATAGCGAACCTAACCTAACCGGCGAGGATGTCCGTGAAGGAATAGTAGCGATTATCAGCGTAAAGTTACCCCAGCCTCAATTTGAGGGGCAAACTAAAGCAAAACTGGGCAATCCTGAAGTAAAAAGTCAAGTCGAATCTGTTGTCGCCGATGGGTTGTCCCTCTATCTAGAGCAGCATCCAGACGAGGCAAAGACAATTATCACCAAATGCCTCATTTCCGCTAAGGCAAGGGAAGCAGCACGCAAAGCACGCGAGCTCGTATTTAAGAAAAGCAGCTTCGAAATATCAGTCTTGCCCGGAAAGCTGGCCGATTGTTCCGAAAAAGACCCGTCCTTGTGTGAGCTTTACTTGGTTGAAGGTGAGTCAGCCGGTGGTTCAGCTAAACAGGGACGCAACCGCCAATTCCAGGCTATCCTCCCTCTTAAAGGGAAAATACTTAATGTCGAGAAAGCCACTAAAGACAAGATCGTACAACATGAAGAGATAAGAGCTGTTGTCACCGCACTAAGAGCAAATACTGATGGACAACCTGACCTCTCGAAGCTCAGATACCACAAAATAATCATTATGACCGATGCCGATGTCGATGGCTCTCACATTCGCACC
>CAYVCJ010000059.1:0-6281 GCA_964450165.1 uncultured Dehalococcoidales bacterium | reverse complement strand
GGTCCTATAACTCTTGAAATGCTGAAAGAACTCAAGGAGAAGGGCTATGTTATTGGCACTGGCGGAGGTGTTAGTGGTGAAGAACAAGCAAGACAGTGGAGAAGATGGGGAATAGAACCTGATTTTGCTTTAACTAAAAGTGATTTAGGGAAGTTAAGAGAGCTATACCCGGGAGCTGAAATAACTCATGTTGGTGATGACCAGGCAGATGAGGAAATAGCAGAAAAGTTTGGTTATAACTATTTAACACCAGAGGAGTTTGTTTCTATTCATGTTACTCGTTAAATTTTCTTGATATGAGGCTTTTTTCTAAGTTCAAAATTTGGTTAGCACGAAAGAGGAAGGGTTGCCAAGTTCATCCAAGACTTCGTTGTCCTTATTGTGGCAGCCGCTATATCCGGGGCATTTATTCTGACCGCTTTGAGTGCTGTGATTGCGGAAAAGTATTCTCTTAGCCATGTTTAGTCCAGCCAGTGGATTTGGAGGCGTGTCACTTCCCGCAACTTTGGTTCAGCAAGTGCTATGTGCTATGATAATGATTGCCTATGGAAAAGGACACAGGTAACGAAGAGTTACAAAAGACTTTCGATCAAATTGCCAAGCACATCAATTTGACAGAACTTTATTCACTCAAGAGGATGCAAATTATAGCCCTGAAATCACAACAGGCATTGCTTAAGCATGGCTTACAGGAATTACCTGAGCAAAGGAAAGCTTTCCTCTTTAGCCTTATCTTCGGTTTTGTAGCTGTAATGAGTGCAGGCATCGGCCTGCTTGTTCTAGGCATAACCCTTGATGACCTAAGGATTATAACTGGCAGTGTGGTCGTAGGGCTTGTAGCTTTGGCGGGATTCATCTACCTGTTGTTCACGTACAAAAGCGCAAGAACTGAAAAGAAAGTGGTAGCTGATGGGGTAGAAGCAGCTGATGAATCACTACACGGCCTGGACGATATGATGGGCGAGATGGAAAAGGACTATGTAGAAACAAAGCAGGAAACACAAGAACTGTTAGAGAAAGCGAGGCGTCAACTTAAGGAGAAGAAAGAGCTTCCTGAAAAGGAAACATAGGTTTGTATTTAGCACTGTTATTACTTATTCTATAGCCACTTCTGCTTGCTTAGCCACCACTTACACTAGCCCTGCTCCAGTTAATTCTGGGGCATTGCAACCTAAGCACACAGGAGCATGCCTACCTTGCACCTGAAGACCTGGCGAACAAGAACACCAAACATAACCCCTTGATTAGCATATTGGTTGGTAAAGATAGTATATTATCCAATGAACCTGGTATATATGACTTGAAACCCTGTTAATCATGATGATAAGCTAGACTGTATTAATCACAATCCACACCGAAATGAAAAACGAGCAAAGCCACCGCATTCCTACAACAGATGATATTGAAGTCTCCACCTACCTCGGGATTGCCAAGGAACTTCATGGTGAACAGGCAACACCTGAACCAAAACCATTACCTCCTAAAGAACGAGAAACCATAGTAGTAATTGACTTTGGCTCCCAATACAGCATGCTCATAGCAAGGCGGATACGCGAATGCCATGTTTATTGTGAACTTGTGCCCTGGGATACCCCCTGGGAGAAAATAGCGCCACTTAATCCTCGCGGTTTCGTCCTATCAGGAGGTCCCGCTAGTGCATATAATCCCGACGCCCCTTTAGCCCTGCCTTACATCTATGATAAGCATCTGCCAGTATTGGGGATTTGTTATGGGATGCAAGTTATCGCCCACCAACTGGGGGGCCAAATATCCCCAGGAGAGAAACATGAATATGGTCATGCCATATTGTATTTGAATACTGAGGATTGTCCCCTTTTTGCCAGCCTTCCCCCCTCCTTTCCCGTATGGATGAGCCATGGTGACCAAATACTGGATGCTCCTCCTGACTTTAAAACTCTAGCCTATACTGATAACTCGCCAATTGCTGTTATGGGTAATGATGAGGGCATCTTTGGACTTCAATTCCATCCTGAAGTAGTCCACACTCCAGTGGGAAAAACGATATTCCAGAATTTCGTATATAAAGTATGTAGCTGCCAGGGCAATTGGACGTCGGCTAACTTCATAGCCGAAAGCATCGAAAAAATTAAAGAGCAAGTGGGGAAAGGAAAGGCCATCTGCGCCCTTTCGGGAGGCGTTGATTCTGCAGTGACCGCTACCCTTATCCATCGCGCCATAGGCAATAACTTGACCTGTATTTTCATCAACAATGGCTTATTACGCCGCCAGGAACCGGAGAGAGTGCTTAACACCTTCCTGCGCAATCTTAAAATGAATGTGACCTACGTAGATGCCAGCGAGAGATTTTTGGAGCGGCTTAAGGGAGTGACCGACCCTGAGACAAAGCGACATATGATAGGAGAGGAATTTATCAAGGTTTTTGAGGAAGAGGCTGCTAAATTAGGGAAGGTCAATTTCCTGGCGCAGGGTACCCTTTATCCTGACGTCATTGAAAGCAGTAGCGCTAGCGAAACAAAAGCTTCAGCTACAATAAAAACCCACCACAATGTTGGTGGCTTGCCAGCCAGAATGAAACTCAGCCTGATTGAGCCTCTGCGCTATCTTTTTAAAGATGAAGTAAGGGAAGTGGGTCTCGCCCTGGGGTTGCCTGAAGATATGACCTGGCGACAGCCATTTCCGGGACCAGGATTAGCTATTCGTATTGTCGGCGAGGTAACCAGAGAACGCTTAGAAATACTCCGTGCCGCTGACTGGATAGTCATGAACGAGATAAAGAAAGCAAAGCTGTATCGACAATTGTGGCAAAGCTTCGCTGTGCTTACCGGTATCAAAAGCGTGGGAGTCACCGGGGATTATCGAAGCTACGCCTATACTATAGCTATCAGGGCGATAAACAGCAACGATGCCATGACCGCTGAATGGGCTCATTTGCCATATGACCTCCTCGGCAGAATATCTGACCGCATTGTTAACGAAGTGCCTAATGTCAATAGAGTGGTTTACGATATTACCAATAAACCACCGGCAACTATAGAATGGGAATAAATAATATTATTGCAGTGAACCGAAACCCTTCGCTTCCTGTCATTCTGACCCTGAGCGAAGTGAAGGGGAAGAATCTCGCTCAGGATAAACCCCATGAAGGGGCAGTAAAACAAACTAAAGGAGGAAAAAGATGGATTATGAATTTGAAGACAAAGACGATGACTCACAAAATGTCGAAAACGACCTGGAGATGATTCGCGAAGATTTAATCGGGGAATTACAAGCCATAAATCAGTATCAGCAACATATAGAGAGCCTGGAAAATGAGGAGGTCGTGACCACGCTGGAACACATCATCGAAGAGGAAAAGGAGCATGTTGCTGAACTACTCAAGATACTCAGTGTCCTCGACCCTGTTCAGGCTGAAAAATTAAGTAAACAGGTTTGGTTCTAGACAATGGCACATAGACCTAAATTAAAGGGCGTAAAAAGCAATAGGAAGAAGCACAAGAAGAGGAAGTAACTGCTATTGAAAGTACTGGTTGTCGGCGGCGGAGCCAGGGAACACACCCTGGCGTGGAAGCTGGCTCAAAGTTCCAGAGTGGATAAGGTTTTTGCCGCTCCAGGCAATGCTGGCACAGCATCTATAGGGCAAAACTTAAACATTGCCCCTACCGATATAGAAGAACTGGGTAAAGCGGCTAAACAGAAAGACATTGATTTGGTCGTCGTTGGTCCTGAAGCACCGCTGGCTTCGGGCATAGTAGATTATCTTGATAGCCTGGGAATCCCCGCTTTTGGCCCCACAAAAGCAGCCACTCAAATAGAGTCAAGCAAGGTCTTTTCCCGAAATCTAATGGAAAAATATGGCATCCCCTGCCCAAAAGGGGCTATTTTCTCTTCTCATCATGAAGCTCATGAATATATTAAAAAGCAAAAGACGCCCATTGTTATCAAGGCAGATGGATTAGCCGCTGGCAAAGGCGCCATTATAGCTGAGTCTCAGGAAGAGGCACAAAAAAAGCTCAGCGATATCATGGAAGCAAAAGCCTTTGGCTCAGCAGGCGATAAGGTGCTAATCGATGAATATCTCAATGGGAAAGAGGTAAGCTTATTGGCTTTTACCGACGGCAAAACGGTCGTTCCCATGATTCCCGCCTGTGACTACAAGAAAATCGGGGATAATGACCAGGGACCTAACACCGGGGGCATAGGTGGCTATAGTCCACCGGGGTTCTTCCCCCCCGAACTTGCCGAAAGGGCTACCAATGCCATCCTGTTGCCAGCAGTAAAGGCAATGGCTGAAGAAGGCATACCTTATAAAGGTGTTCTTTACGCCGGCTTGATGCTCACTGACGGAGAGATATCGACCTTAGAATTCAATGCTCGCTTCGGCGACCCAGAAAGCCAGGTCACTCTACCGCTCCTGAAAACTGACCTGGTAGATATATTGATGGCAGTAGTGGAAGGCAATCTTGACCAGCTAAGCATACAATGGAGCGACGATGCTTGTGTAGGTGTGGTTATAGCTTCGGGAGGCTATCCTGGAAGCTATAAAACAGGCTTTTCCATAAAAGGACTGGATAAGGCAGAGAAAGATGTGCTTATCTTCCACGCTGGGACCAGGCTGGGCAATGACGGGACAATTTATACCAGCGGCGGGCGAGTACTCACCGTAGCAGGACTGGGCAAGAATATCGCCGAGGCTCGAGAAAAGGTTTATGCTAACTTACCTGATATTTATTTTGAGGGCTGCTATTACCGCAAAGATATTGCGCTGAGGGAGATAGAATAAATGCCATTAGTGGGAATAGTGCTCGGTAGTAAAACAGACGCTGATATGATACAGCCTGCCATAGACATACTGGAAGAATTAGAAATTGATTATCAACTCTCTGTTATTTCAGCTCATAGAAACCCGGAGAAGGTGAGAGAATATGGATTGGAGGCAGAAAAAAGAGGAACCGAGGTCATCATCGCCGCCGCTGGCTATGCTGCGCATCTTCCCGGAGTATTAGCTAGTTGGACACCAATTCCCGTGATCGGTGTTCCTCTGCCCACCAGCAAGTTAAAAGGCATAGATGCTTTGCTTTCCGTAATTCAGATGCCCGCTGGCGTTCCTGTGGCTTGTGTGGGCATAAATGCCGCCAAGAACGCCGCTTTGCTCGCTGCACAGATTCTGGGAATTAAATATGAAAAGATCAAACAAGCCTATACTAAGTATAAACAGAGTTTAGCTGGAGAATAATATGATTGAGCGCTACTCAAGACCCGAGATGAAAAAAATATGGTCTGATAAGAGCAAGTTCGACAAGTGGCTTGAGGTAGAAATAGCTGTCTGCGAAGCCTGGACAGAGCTGGGCGAAATCCCCAGAGAAGCAATGACCAAAATAAGGAAAGCTAACTACAACCTGGACCGCATCGCTGAATTTCTCAGGGTGACTCACCACGACATGACTGCCTTTCTTAAATCAGTGGCGGAAAGCCTCGGCGAGGAATCGCGTTTTATCCACCTTGGGCTTACCTCCTCAGACATTATGGATACCGCTTTAAGCCTCCAACTAAAAGAAGCAGCTAACATCCTGTCACAGGATATAAGCAAACTTATCGCCGTTTTACAAAACAAAGCCTTAGAACACAAATACACCATTATGATGGGGCGCACCCATGGCATTCATGCTGAGCCAACCACCTTTGGCTTGAAATTGGCGTTATGGGTTGAAGAGATGAGACGCAATGCTCAAAGATTAGAGGATGCTAAGCGAATCATCTCCGTAGGCAAGATTTCGGGAGCAGTGGGCACATACGCTACCGTATCTCCAGAGGTGGAGAAAATAGCTTGCCAGAAATTAGGACTCACCCCCGCTCCAATCTCAAGCCAGATAGTCCAGCGCGACCGCCATGCCCAATTTATCGCTACCTTAGCTATAACCGCCAGCTCACTGGAGAAATTCGCCACCGAAATCAGAAGCCTTCAACGGACAGAAATCCTCGAAGTTGAGGAACCATTCGAAGCGGGACAGACAGGCTCTTCAGCGATGCCCCACAAGAAAAATCCCGAACTTTGCGAACGTATCTGCGGCCTGGCCAGATTAATAAGAGGATACGTCACCACTTCATTGGAAAACATCGCTTTGTGGAACGAGCGTGATATCAGCCATTCCTCAACAGAGCGCATCATCCTGCCCGATTCCTGCCTGGCACTGGATTATATGCTCTCTTTGCTTACCTCGGTAATAAAGGAGCTCAAGGTCTACCCCGAAAATATGCGCCGTAATCTCGAGCTTACCCAAGGATTAATCTTCTCACAGCGG
>CAYVCJ010000058.1:0-6314 GCA_964450165.1 uncultured Dehalococcoidales bacterium | reverse complement strand
TGTGGGTGCGGCGATGCTTATTACTATTGGTATTCCGCAAAAAATCACCTTTCTTGTTGTTGAGACTGTCTGCCGACAGGAAGCGACTAAAAAGGCATTCGATAAATCAATCCCGTTTCTGATTGCCAGACCAATGGCTTTGTCCATAGCGCAATGTCTGCTCGTGTCCTCTACAAAAATCTCTCTTCCATCTCCGCAAATTCCAATAACGTGTGTACATCCAGTTTTTTTAAATAAGAAACTATGTTGATTAAGCATTTCCACCGAGCTAAAAACTTCTTTGCGTGTTAACTTTTTATCGGAGTCACACCTCTGAGGGTTCTTTGTTAACCTTTCCAAAGGTGAGAGGTCAACATTAAATTCATTATCGGCGATTTTCGTGATAGCTGAGAGAGAAGTATCTATTCCCTTTGATTTTAAATTACCAAGTATCATCTCCTCTAAATTGGTCGGGAGACAATGGAATTCGTGAACTTCTTCGTCTATCCTGACGACAACTGTTTCTTCATGGATGACCTCATCCCTCTTTTTCTCTTCACCATCTCTGGAAATCGCAAGGATTTCTATTTCCGAACTTCTTTTTTCCATGATTTATGGAAATCCTTTATATCATTTATTATGCTGGTGAGATTGCTTTTCGCCCTGAAAGTTCTGCGAATTTCCAGGAAACCCATTTCGCCTTTAGCTCGCAACAGCAACGCCGGTATTATCTCAGTATGCCTTTCACGATGATATCAACTGCCTCTTCCTCATTTAGCCCTCTTGCCATTAATGTTTGCATCTGCTTCTTGTCTACACTACCAATAGCAGCCTCATGAGTAACCTTCGCTTGCTTGTCGTTCACATATACTACTGGTATTGCCCTTGCTATCACTCCGTCTCCATTCACAATTTCGAGGCAGTCAACATGACCTCTGGCAAAGGGGGCATTGCCATATGTTTCACCCCTGACCATTGCCTTGGCGTTGTCATTCAACACCAGACGACTTTTTGCCAGCCCCCTGGCTCCCTGGCCGTTCAAATGGATTTTCTCTACTATACTTATATCGTCTTCCTTTTTGCCAAAGACCTTTACCAAAAGCTCGTTTATGCTTTTCTCGTCACCAAAAATCTCGAAATCGTAATCCAGCAAGCCCACGGAGCCTTGGATCAAACTGAAGGTGCTCTCCCAGACAGCTCCCTTGCCCACCACAATCTTTGCTTTCGGAATTACTTTGGTGCCGCCAAATTCCCCATGATAGTGAGTTTCACGATAGCTGAATTTGGCGTTATCCCCAATTTTTATATCAGCATCCATCTTGTGTATCACATCGACAGCATTGGGGAAAATACAGTGGGCAATGACATTCACCTCGCTGTTATTCTGCGCCTCCACTCTCAACATAATCTCCTGCAATCCTTCCTCGGGCAGAACGCCAAAGCATAAATGAACGGGGTATTCGATCTTTGCCCCTTCTTCCACTAAAAAGTAAATACTAACCCCGCTTTCAGTCTCCTTTGTCTCCACCTTTATCCCATCGACTTCACTAACGTTGAGGACTTTATTCTTGTGGATAATAAGGTTGCCTACTTCCTTGTTTTCCAGAGCATCCAGGTTTCCACCTGCCCTGCCATAGGCTTCAAGCAACGCTTCATATTCCTTAACCACCAGCATTTGTCAAGCTTCCTTATAGCTCGGTTCACCAATATGGGGACATGTTTGGCAATTATCCTTAAACCATTGGCACATTTCCCGTGGTGGGCCGGAATTGATTATTTCGCCGGCGCATATTATCGACACTTCCTCGGCTACCCTTACCGCCTCCTCACTATGGGTGATTAAAAGCACTGCAGAACCCTGTTTACTCATCTCAGTTATCCCATTCATGATGTGTGGTAATGAGACTACATCTATGCCGGAGTCGGGCTCATCTAAAATAGCTACCTTTGGCTTCATCGCCAGGACGGAGGCAAGCTCCACCCTTTTCCTCTCACCCCCGCTCAGATTGGCATCAACTGCTCTGTTTAGATACTCCCCAGGGGGAAGCCCAACCATCCACAGGTAGTTCTCAATGTCATTCACCCCTAAATTATTGCTTACCCTGAGGTACTCTCCTACACTTAGCCCTTCAAACCTTGCCGGTTCTTGCCACGCCATGGTTATTCCCATTTTTCCTCTTTCTGAGATTGTGCATCGGGTAATATCTTGTTCTTCAAATATTATGCTCCCCTCATCAGGGTAACTTATTCCCATTATTAAGTTAGCCAGGCTTGTTTTTCCTGCCCCATTTACTCCCAATAAGCCGTGTATTTTCCCCTCTTTCACTTCCAAGTTTAGGTCGTTGATGATGGGGTTACCATTCAGGGTTAATTTCAGATATTTTACCTGTAGCATGTTTCCTTTCGTGACTAACTTGTCATATTCGTGTTTTGGCTATTCTAATGGAGCTATACATTTACAGTCAGAATCCTGTACAAGCAGCACAACTTGTGGCAGAGCATGTGCTGCAGGGGGAACTTCCGCCAAGCGGTGTAGAGGTGCCTTCGGTGCTTTTTGAAGAGCAAGCAAAAGAGGAAAAAATCCTTTTAGCGCCGTTGTTACAACGGGGGCAAGAAGCAATTCCATTTGCCTGGCTTGAGGGACGAAGCAATTCAAACTTAAGATTACACTGAGTGCAAAAATATTCATAGATAGGCATTTCTACCTCCTGGATTCTTAGATTGGAATTACTTCCTTCACCTCAGGTACCTGCTCTCTAAGCTCCTGCTCAATTCCATACTGCAATGTCATGGTTGCCATGGGGCAGCCTGCGCAGGCTCCTCTCAGCCTTAACTTGACTATGCCATCATTTACATCCACTAACTCGACATCACCACCATCGGCTTGCAAAGCAGGTCTTATTCGTTTCAGGGCTGCTTCTACCTTCTCTCGCATATCTCACCTCCTATATATTGTTTGTCCTTTTCCTCTCCTGCTGTTCCTTTCGTTTTGCAGCTGAGCTGTTGAATTAGCATCCCTCCCATTGCTCCATTGTTTTTCGTCATCTTTCGGCTGTTTCAAGTCCCCCTTTTGCCTTTGCCGCTCGACTAAATCCTGCAAGGTTGTGGATTCCAGAACCTGGTATGTTGCTTTTCTCACTTCATTCCAGATGTCGCGGATGGCGCAGAAGTCTGAGCGAGAATACGCTTCAGGATTATTGACGCAGTCTACCGGAGCAATCGGGCCCTCAAGAAGTTGAATCACCTCGCTTAGCTTGATCTCTTCAGGATGCTTGAGTAATGAAACACCACCTCCAGGCCCACGGACGCTCTTTACTATCGCTCTTGCTATAAAGGGGGCGACCAGATGCTCGAGGTATAGCAGTGAAATTTCCTGTCTTCGGGCAATGTCTTTCAATGGAACTGAGCCCTCACCCCAGTGAAGGGCTAAATCCAAAAGTAGCATGGTTCCGTAACGCCCTTTAGCAGAAAGCCTCATCGCTATCACCTATATTGTTGACTAAATTGGTCAACATTTAGTTGCCAATAGTATGCAATATGGTGAGCAAGCTGTCAAGCAAGTGCGCTCGTTCTTTCGAAGGTGGTATCCCACTATCTAAATGTGCGCAACTGTTGTTTGGGGACAAAGTGCGATGCTACAATTGTGGTGCTTTTGGTGTCTCAAGATGAAATTAGATCGTAAGCAAGTTGAGCACGTAGCCTGGTTAGCTCGCCTCGGTTTAGATGAAGCTGAAATTGAGAAATTTACCGTTGAGCTATCCAATATTCTGGAGAACTTTGAGATACTTAACCAGGTGGATACAACTGATGTGTCACCAGCGACTCACGCAGTTCCGCTACAAAGCGTTTTCAGGGAAGACCAGAGTTCTCCTTCATATCCTCAGAGCGATGTCCTTGCTAATGCTCCTCAGGAAGAGGAGAACTGCTTTAAGGTAAAGCCGGTTTTGGAGTAGGTGTTTTCTAAGTAAATGATTGGCGCTGTAGCTATAGTCTGTGGATATCTGCTTGGTTCTATTCCTTCGGGTTACATTGCTGCTCGTCTCAAAAAAGGAATAGACATTCGCAATGTAGGAACCAGGGTTATGGGAGCCCTGAATGTCTATTATGAAGTAGGTCATGCCGCCGGAGTATTGGTTTTGCTGGCTGACATTGGGAAAGGAGTAGGCGCTGTTCTTTTAGCTCGCTGGTTAGGCGTTGATTTAATATTTCAACTTCTTGCCGGGTTAGCTGCTGTGTTGGGACATGTTTTTCCCGTTTTTCTCAAGTTCCGTGGTGGCAGGGGAGGGGCTACGAGCATAGGCGTCCTTCTTTGTTTGCTACCGAAGGCAATTCCCTTTTGGCTTGCTATATGCGGCGTAGTGTTGCTTATTACCAGGAACGTCGCTTTCTGCTACAGTATGGGGTTTGTTTGTTTTCCAGTTGCGGCAGGATTGATTTATGGTAGCGTCGCCATGGTGGTTTTCTCTGCAGGTTTACCAATATTCCTGGGCATAAAGTATATCCCCAGGCTCAAGGAAATGCATTCGGTAACTGGCGGCAGTTGGCGTGGAGTTATCTTTCGCAGCAGCATTAACGAGAGGTTTTAACTTTTGTGAATGAGCTTTGTCAATTAACCATCCATCAGGCACATGAACTTCTTGAACGAAGGGAGATTTCCTCAGTTGATCTCACCAAAGCCGCATTGGAGCGCATCGCTGAGGTAGAAGACAAAATTCATGCCTGTGTAACTGTCACTGATGATGTAGCTCTAAAGCAAGCTGAGGAGGCGGATCGTTGTATAGGAAATGGCGATATTACACTGTTAGCTGGTGTGCCTGTGTTAATTAAAGATGTTATCTGTACCAAGGGGATACGAACTACCTGCTCTTCAAAGATGCTGGAAAACTTCGTTCCGCCCTACGATGCTACCGTGATGAAGAAACTGAAGGCACAAGGAGCGGTCATATTGGGCAAGGGTAACATGGATGAATTTGCCATGGGCTCTTCTACAGAGCATTCTGCCTTTTTCCCCACTCATAACCCCTGGAATCTGAGCTATGTTCCCGGGGGTAGCAGTGGTGGCCCCGCTGCTGCTGTGGCTAGTAACGAAACCATCTATGCTCTTGGCTCTGATACCGGCGGCAGCATACGTCAGCCGGCAGGGTTTTGTGGGGTAGTGGGCCTCAAGCCCACTTATGGGCGAGTGAGCCGTTTTGGTTTAGTCGCCTTCGCTAGCTCCCTTGACCAGATTGGTCCGATAACCAAGGATGTTACCGATTGTGCTCTGGTGATGAATGCCATTGCGGGATATGACCCTATGGATTCAACCTCGGTATCTTACCCTGTGCCGGATTACACCGCGCAACTGGATCATGACCTTAAAGGGTTCCGCATCGGCGTTCCCAGGGAATATTTTGTGGAAGGGATGCAAGAAGGGGTAAAGTCAGCTTTGGAAGCGGCAATAAAGAAATTGGGGGAATTAGGTGCCGAAGTGGATCGCGAAGTCTCCTTGCCACATACTAAATATGCTCTGGCAGTCTATTATATAGTTGCTCCGTCTGAGGCTTCGGCGAACCTGGCTCGCTATGATGGAGTTAAATATGGCTTCTCTGAGCAAAATGCCAGCAGTGTGATAGAGGCAACGGAAAAGACACGCCAATTTGGCTTTGGGGCTGAAGTAAAGAGGAGAATAATGTTGGGGACCTATGCTCTATCTGCCGGCTATTATGATGCTTATTACCTCAAGGCGCAGAAGGTGCGCACCTTGATAAAACAGGAGTTTGAGCAAGCTTTTGAAAAGTATGACGCTCTGGTTACTCCGACATCGCCCACAGTGGCTTTCAAATTGGGCGAGAAGCTGGAGGATCCGATGCAAATGTATTTGAGCGATGTCTGCACTTTGCCCATAAATATCGCTGGCATCCCCGCCATCTCTATACCTGCTGGATTTGTTGATGGTTTGCCTGTCGGTATGCAAGTCCTAGGCAAGCCGTTCAATGAGGAAACGATACTGCACATTGCCTTCGCCTATGAGCAAGCAACAGAGTGGCATAAGAGAGAGCCAGAAATCTAATAGGCAGGCACAAAATGGCGGCAAGTCAAAGAAACTGGAGATCTCAAATTTGTGATTGTGCCATTTATTCAATCATGGTGTAGGATAAGGTGAACAGAGTCTCCCTTCAAGTCAATTCCTATTCAGGTCATACCTATGCCGAACGACCACAGTCTTTCCTGTGGCAGGGTAGAGAGTACAAGGTTAAGGAGATAGAAAAAGCGTGGCAAGAGCCAGGTAAGAGATTATTCAAGGTTATTACGGACGAAGGTAAATTATTTGAGTTATGCTACAATGAAGCAGA
>CAYVCJ010000057.1:0-6362 GCA_964450165.1 uncultured Dehalococcoidales bacterium | reverse complement strand
TAGGACCGATAGCTCTATTAGACTTTAATGGTATCGATGTTGCCTATAAGGTATCCCAGGCTATGTATGAGCAAACTAAGGACCCTCAATATGCCCTATCTCCTTTGATAAGAAAGATGGTTGAGAATGGGCAACTGGGACGTAAGACGGGGAAGGGATTCTATGATTACAAGTAAAATCCCTGTGTCTGGCGTGATGGGCAGTTAGCACCCACAGCGACTACGTTGGTGATATTGGCAAGGCAGTAGGGCGAATACAAATTCCAGCGCAAGCATTAAGGAGGGATTAAGAAATGGGAGTTAGACAACCTCCGTTATCTCACCGTGGCTATTAAGCGACGATGAAGGGGATTACATTTCTCGTTTTATGCTAGCCTTTTTGAAAACATGCCGGTAACAGTTTGAAAACAGGATGAGCTTTATGTTCTAGGGCGTAGTGCGGGCGTTCACAAGGATTCGACCATAATCTCGGAAATATCCTTGACGGTTAGTTTGCCTTCTAGGTCCTCCACTTTTATGGCATCCTGGAGCATGGTCATGCAACTGGGACAAGCAACTGCCAGAATATCAGCTCCAGTCTCGTAAGCTTCCCTGACTCTAACCCTGCTGGGGCTTTCTTCGCTTCCTCCGAGGAGGTCGGTAACAAAATTACCGCTCCCCCCACCACAGCAGAAAGAATTTTCCCTGCTCCGTTCCATTTCCACTAATTCAACTCCGGGGATGCTTTGTAAAATTTCCCGCGGCTCATCATATATCTGGTTATATCTTCCCAGGAAGCAAGGGTCATGATAAGTGACTTTAGCATTGTGCTCGGACGGTTTTATCTTGTTTTCCCGAAGCAGACCACGTAGAAGTTGAGTGTAATGATATACCTCAAAATATGCGTTACTGACTAGTGGATAATTATTTTTGATTGTATTATAGGCATGCGGCGAAAGTGTAACCACCTTTTTAACGCCAAGCTCTTTGAACTTCTGGACATTCTTCTCAACCAGCATTCCAAATAGCTCATTTTCTCCCAGCAGATATACTTCGTTCCCACAGCAATTCTCTTCATTGCCGAGGATTCCAAAAGATACTCCTGCCTTACTCAACAGTGTGGCAACGCTCCTGGCCATTCTTTGTCCATATTCATCATATGAGCCGAGGCATCCCACATAGAAAAGATATTCATCACCTGGTTCATATCTTTTTATTCCATTTGCCCAGGCATCTCTTCTACCCCTCTCCTTCAATGGATTTCCAAGTCGGTAAACATCCTCTAGAAAACTGGTTACACGGGGTGGTATTCTACCTTTCTCCTTCTCCATCATGTCACTTCTGGCGGCTACTATCCAATCAACGATGTCACTGGAAAACTTCATTGGACACTGTTCGACGCAGTTCTTACACGTTGTGCAGGTATATAAAATCTCGGCAAGGTGTTCCGACCACTCAATTTCACCCTTTAGCCATGCGTATATAAGCCATAATCTTCCACTGGTGGAGTAGGTATCAAAGCGGAACCTTGTGTAAGAAGGGCAGTTGAAATCTGAATAATCAGAGGGGAACTTACAATATCCGCACCTGAAGCATCTATGGATTTGCTTGGTATAGTCTGTCAAGGTTAAGCCTCCCAATTTCCTGGATTCATGATTCCGTTAGGGTCTAATAGCTCCTTTATCTTCATCATGATTTTCAACGTATTGGGATCCATCTTTTTCATTATTATTTTCTGTTCTTCTATGGTTGGCTTCCACATCATTCCTCCTTGTTCAGCGGAGAACTCAGCCGCTTCACGTAAGGCTTTCCTAATCCTGTCCATCTCATCGTCATCAGCGCGATTAAATGTAAAAGCAAAGGCATACATCATACAATGCCCGCCTGCGATGACCCGTGACGTAGCTGCATAAGATAGGTTGTACTTTGAAACAAGCTCTTTCTGTTTTCTAATAAACTCTGGATATTTCTCGAGGGGAATAATCGGTCCGCTATATTCGAATCCACCTCCCTTTCTTACATCAGCGAATCTGACTACATCCCTTGATGGCATCTCCAGAAGTGGCGGCTTCATATCCGCCGGGACGGATAAGAATCCACCATCTCTGCTCTCAAAAATGTCCCAGAGTGCATCCCATATAATCTTCCTCTTAAAATCGAGTTCTTCATCGGAGTCTCCGGTTATAATTATCAGTATGTAGATATTTCCTTTGAACCTTGGGGGTAGTGGCTGCTCATTCACAACTATGTCCTCTGTCATTTCGGTATGAGTTAATTTAAGGATGATATCGGGAACCAGCTCTATCTTGTCAGTTAGGAATACCATGACATCCCTCATCTTCTTGCAGGGATAAAGCCGTAATCCCAACTTGGTGATGATTCCTGTGGTACCAAACCAGCCCAGGAAAAGTCCACTTAGGTCAGGCCATGGGGCCCCCTTTGAGAACCAATGTTGTGAAGATATGGAATGCGAGCCAATTCGGCAAATCTCCCCTGTTGGCAACACGACTTCCAATCCGCTAACCATGTCGGAATTAAAGCCGTATTGTTGTGTCAAACGTCCTTGACCATGTATTACTGCGTTACCTACCACTGTAGCTATTGCTGGCGAGTCAGGTATACTATGCCTTAACTTGGGATGGTGCTTCTTTAGATAGTTTTGCAACATGCCATGCGTAACACCACCCTCAACGATGACATATCGACTTTTCTCATTTACCTCTAATATCTTTCCCATTCTTTTCATGTCTATTACAATTCCGCCTTTTTGAGGGATAACCAGGCCGGTTAATGCCAAGCCACCTCCCTTGGGAACTATTGGTATCTTCTCCTTGTTTGCAAACTTTACTATTCTTTGTATCTCTTCAGTTGTCTTGGGCATCACCACGTAGTCCGGCTCGTGCGGTGGAGTTAAGCCGGGATCACGTCCATAGAAATACCGCTCCTCTTTCTGATTTGAAACATGCTCCTCTCCAACAATGTCAACAATGGACCTATAAATATCAGTCATATCCTCATGCCCCCAGCGCTGGCTTTTCGCCAATTGCCATTTTGCATAAGTCAATTATATGTATTGGCTTTACTCCTCTTTTGGCAACCTTTTCACCTATGTTCAACTGGCAGAACGGGCAGTTGAATACACAGTACTCGGCTTCACCTTTTACCA
Source organism: uncultured Dehalococcoidales bacterium (assembly GCA_964450165.1). Lineage (GTDB taxonomy): Bacteria > Chloroflexota > Dehalococcoidia > GIF9 > AB-539-J10 > CG2-30-46-19. The sequence goes on along the minus strand of CAYVCJ010000057.1, from coordinate 3,218 downwards.
TGTCGTCAATATTCCTTTTTTGCACGTCATCGGCGATCTTATATCCTTGGCCCATCCTGATAATTTCTGCGCAGCATAATGCATTTTCTCCCACATATTCCCGTTTCACCCTATAAGCGCCCATTAGATTAAATATGTCATCCACAAAATGCTGTGTCCCTGGGGAAAGCCGATTTGAGCAGGGCCGCTGGTAGGCTACTTTAACATTCAGCGGCTTTATTTCATCCTTAAGTTCCTTCAGCTTATCGTACAGGTATTCCAGGTAATGAGTAGTTTTAAATGGCACTTCCATGCCATAGGCTGGTGCCAGTGAATTAAATGTGCCATAACATTCATCGTGGAGACATATGAGTTCCTTAATCCCTAGCTTTGCGATATTTTCTATTACTTTGGGCAACCTGTCTTTTATCACTGACATTTTGGCGTAATGCAAAAAAACAGCATTGCAGAAAAACTCCTCACCCATAATATAAGATGATGCGATGCCATCAAAAAGCTTTCCTGTAGCCAGGAATGGAAATATGGGAATGAAACAAAATGAGAGTGCCTTCTCCTCAACTTTGCCTACCGTGAACCTTCCTCTTGGTCCAGTTTGATTGACCCACATAGTAGCGATGGGTCTAGGTGCAGGTAATATGCCTTTTTCCTCCTGACGTTCAACGATCAAGTAAAATGGATGATTTCCCATTTTGCAGTACTCTTCACAGGCATAGCATGTGACACAGTCCCGCAACACAAAAGAGTCCTCGCCATTGATTATCTTCTGCATCTCTGTCCTTGCCTTATCCTTGTCCAGATGCAGATACTGGCACTTAACCAGGCAGTCCTGAGTCTTGCAGGCAGCACATTTCGCTGGATCAAAATTCAATTCAAGCAATGCATACCCCCCTTGGAAACAATGTTTTAGCTTTTATGGAATTCTATCCACTGTGGTCTATTTAATATCATGTATTGGGCCAATTATATCAGATGTGTGCTTAATCATGTTCATGTTTTCAATGATCGACTGGGGATTGTAGTCTATTCTTGGCGTTATCATTTCCTCATGTCTCGTGCCAAAATCTCCTTTATTTTCCTAAAGCATCGATATAAGCTTTGGAGTTAGATATAGTGGCGAGCATCGGTAGAATATTTTTTAAGGTCCAGGTGTGCCACTCCTCGCTCCAACTATTAACACAATCCTCTAGAATAGTGACAAAGTAACCTCTGTTAAACGCATCCCGAGTAGTAGACTCAACAACAAAGTTCGTGACCAATCCCGATATAACTACAGTCTTTATGCCATGGTTACGAAGCAGCAAATCTAGCGGGGTACCGCAGAAACCACTTGTGGAATAATTATTAATAACCAGCTCGCTTTCGATCGGTTTGAGTTCATCGATAATCTCACCACCCCATGTGCCATCAACGAGACTTTTAGTTGCTGCTATGCTGCTTGCTAAGGGAGCATGTTTCTCAGCCTCAGGCAATTCAGGCATGCCCGGTCTAAAGGCAGCCCTGACATAAGCAACCAATATCCCTTTTTCTCTACTTGCCTTAAGAACTGCTTGAGTATTCTCGAGAGTATGTGCTGCCTTTATCCGTTCCGGGAGTTCCATAGCACTCTTACCCTCCGGCTTCGCAAGGTCATTCTGCCAATGCAATAACAATAGTGCTGTTGTAGTGCGATCAATTTTCTCTTCCACCATACCTCCTTTTGAAAAATTCAGTTGAGCTTACCGCTTTCTAATCTAACTTCGAAAACTTCTTCCTGGTCCCCCCGCAGGCCTACTCTCTTTAGGTAAGCATTGGTAAGAAAGTTCCCACATAGGAGAAATGCCCTCCATCCAGAACAAGAGTTTGCCCTGTCATATAGCTTGAAGCCTCGGAGGCTAGGAAGAGGACAGCCCCAACCATTTCCTCGGGCTCAGCTATTCGCCCCAGGGCGGTACTATTTTCAACTGTTTCACGAATCTCGGGGGTGCTCCATAACAGGCTGGAAAGCTTGGTTTTCACGACAGCTGGAGCAATCGCATTTACTCTGATATTGTGCTGTCCCCATTCTTCAGCGAGAACTTGCGTAAGCATAATGACGCCTGCCTTACTTATCGAGTAAACTCCTAATCCTATGTCAGGAGTAATCCCGGCTGTTGAAGCAACATTGATGATGTTTCCACCACCTTTATCTCGCATTATCTTACCTACTGCCTGACTTAGAAAAAAGTAGCCTTTAAGATTTAGCCCCATAATTACATCCCAGGCTGGCTCTTCAACATTGAACGCTGAGCCAAACACCGGATTAGTGCCAGCGTTATTCACCAGGATATCGATATGCCCAAATTCGTCCACTGCTTTTTTAACCAGGTTATCGATCTCGGGGAGGTGGCGAACGTTGGCTGATACAGGTAGGGCTTTCCTCCCCATATCGGTTATTTCCTGAGCCACGGCTTCCAGGTCTGGTAATTTGCGGCTGGCAAGCACCACATCAGCACCTGCCTCTGCCAGCCCTAAAGCAATACTTCGACCAATTCCCCGGCTTCCACCGGTAACTAAAGCTACTTTCCCTGGAAGATGAAACTTCTCCAGAAATGCCCCTCTTTTCTTATCGCTCATAATACTACTCCTTCTGGTGATACTCAGCTAAATATGCGACCAGTCTAGGTTTTACCATACAGCTCTCGAAATCGCTCCAGCATCTTTCTGGGAGTTACCGGAGGTCTTTCATATTTGGGCAGTTCCTTTTCTATTCCGAACAGATACTTTGCTATACTCTTCAGACTTTCGAGGTCATATCTCCCCATCATGGTGATTGTCTCCATCTGAGGCGAGCCACCGCCGTGCAGTCCTGCCACCTGCATCACCCCAGCCAAATCTGAGACTATCAAGTTCTCTATGCCTCGAAAACACCGCTGTTGATTCTCGGCGGATATTTTAGGGTTTCTCATCAAGTACTTATTTGCCAGCTTTCCCGTTTCTTCTGAAAAGAATTCCTCTTCGAAGGGCATGGTAGCACACAAACCTCCAGCAAGATCAGCGACGATTTTGAACTCATTGTAGATCTCCTCTCCAGCGAGCTTTCTGCCAGCATTGGTTAAGATTTCATCAGGTACCCACGTTCCGGATGCTGACTTCTCAGCCCGATAGGCACTCATCTGACCGGCAGCAAAAACAAGCTCTGCTGTGGTTATCATATGAGCCAGCTTGTCTCTCACAGCCGTTGTCCTTTCAATTCCATTGTA
>CAYVCJ010000056.1:4372-6386 GCA_964450165.1 uncultured Dehalococcoidales bacterium | reverse complement strand
GGTAGACAGAATCCAGCTTGTTTTCCAGCAATGTGGCTTGCGGTATTTGTTCCTCCCCAATGTTGAGAACAACCATCATTGGTTTAACTGTGAGAAATTGGTAGTTGGATAATGCCTTTAGCTCCTCTTTAGTGATATCGTGTTGCCTTATAGGTAGATCCTTTTCCAGCCCCGATTTTATTTTCTGTAGCAAGTGTTGTTCCTTCAAATATGCTTCATGCTCTGAAGCTTTAGCTCCTTTTAGAGCCTCTTCCAGTTTTATCAGTCTCCTTTCAATTATCGTCAAATCGGAAAAGGCAAGCTCTAAATCTAAGTTAGCTATATCTCGCTGAGGGTCTATGCTTCCTTCAGGATGTGGAAGGTTTTCGTCTTCAAAAGCGCGAACTACTTGAAGCAAAGCATCAGCAGTAGTCAGGTAGTTTAGAGATTCTCCTTCTATCCCTCCACCACGGTGTGAAGATTTAGAGAAGCCGGCAATATCCACATAAGTGACTTCAGCTGGAACGGTTTTCTTAGGCTGGAACATATTTTGAAGTACCTCTAACCGCGAATCGGATACCTTGGTTATCCCTACATTAGGGGTCAGTGATGAAGAATAAGCGGTAACTTCAACCTTGCCTTTGGTCAAAGCGTTAAAAATAGTTGTTTTTCCACTTTTGGGCAAGCCTGTAATGGCAATTTTCATATCCACATTTTACCACAACCTTGAGCTTCAACTTGATAACAGAGGTAATCAATGCCATGATAAAATGTAAAAGATGTTCTACATCCTTTACGGGGAAGACGATTTCTCTATTCACCAGGCTTTGGGTGAGATCAAGGAAGGATTAGGTGATGCGGGAACGCTGGCAGTCAACACTCTGAGCTTGGATGGTGAACATTTGACTTTAAACGAGCTCAGGCATAATTGCAACACTGTTCCTTTCCTGGCGCCATATCGGTTAGTGGTGGTTAAGGGTTTGCTCAAGCATTTTGAGGCAAGGGCAAGCAAGTTACATCCTGGCCGTGCTATTACTAAAGCTGACGGTGGGCTGGGGGAGTGGAAGGATCTTCGTTGTTGCATTGAACAAAGAGCGCCAACTACGGTGTTAGTGTTAATCGATGGTAAATTAAGCAAACAAAACCCGTTATTGAAGGAGCTTTCACCATTGGCTAAATTGAGGGTTTTCTCCCTGCTGCGAAGTAAAAGGTTAACAACCTGGATACAGCAATGGGTGACTAAAAAAAATGGCGCTATTACACCTGAAGCAGCAAATTTGCTTGCTGAGCTTATCGGTGGGAACCTATGGGCGATGAGCAACGAAATCGATAAACTTCTCCTTTATGCGGAAGGGCGCAGCATCGAGGAAAATGACGTCAGACAATTGGTAAGCTATGCGCAGGAAGCCAATATCTTTGCTTTGGTAGATGCTGTGCTTGAAAGACAACCCGAAATAGCTCACAGGATACTTCATCGATTGTACCAAGAAGGAGCTTCGTCCGCTTACGTCTTGGTCATGATTACCAGGCAACTTCGCTTGATAGTACAAACTAAGGAATTGAGTTCGCGATTGTCACCAACTCAAATCCAGGCTAAATTGGGCTTGAAAAGTTATGCTTTGGATAAGACGCTTGACCAGGCCAAATCATACGACTTCGAGCGTATAAAGCAAGCATACGGCAGGCTGTTAGAGGCTGATGTGGATATTAAGACGGGTAGATATAATGACCGGATTGCTCTCGAGCTACTAATAGCCGAGTTGTGCTATAGCAAAGGGACACACTCTAACAACGTTGTAGAAAGATATTAAGATGTCTTCTTACTCTTCTTGGTAGCTGTGGATTTCCTGGATGGCTGCTGAGCCTCTTCCATTTCAGGGATAGCATTGCCAAAGTAAACTTTGGTATGTGGCCATGGAATCTCAATTCCTTCAGCGTCGAATGTTCTCTTAAGCCGCAGTCTTAACTCGCCCATCACAGCCCATTGCCTTATTGGTTTGGTATCCCCCAGTATTTTGATGTCAATGCCGGAATC
>CAYVCJ010000056.1:0-4272 GCA_964450165.1 uncultured Dehalococcoidales bacterium | reverse complement strand
CCTGAAGCGTGTCCGGAACTGTGAAAGCCCTGTTCACTTGCTGCCACTTTGCCTGTTTTTGCGCTCGGAATACCCACGGGTAGGAGCTTGAAATGTGCAAGCCACTGTTTCAATCTCTTGACATCAATGCGTTGCTCTTCATCGAATGCCTCGCTTGAGGAGTAAATATAAATGCCACCTTCACTGGGGCAAATATCAATTAATTTGTTAATATCCCAAAAGCTGAAGCAGAGGATATAATCTCCTTGAGCTCGTCTAATATCATCGGGGTGGACACATTTCCCCTTTTTCCTGTACTGAGTGTATAAATGCTTCTCCCAATCCATAGCACTTCTTGCTTCTGTGTATAAAGTAATTGTCTCGTCTTCAACGGGGTCAGGAACTTCTTCCATTACCAGGTGCAGAGATTGTAACAGATAGGCATCTCTAGGCAGTATTACCAGCTTTCGATTGCATTGCCTGGCGACCTCTTTGAACGTGAACAGCCTTTCCAGGTTTCTGGGACCAAAATCGGCTATTACCAGCTTGCCTTGGGCTTGTAATACCTTGCTGAGTGCATTGTTAAGAACCATTTCTTCTGTAATATTGCTGCCTTCTTCTTTGATGTTTGTTCCTTCGCATAGTAGCACGATTGGATGAAGAGCCTTTGCCTCGCTGATAAATTTCCTGGTCAAATGTCCCATCTTGCCATGGAGACGCAGGTCACCGGTATAAACCACCCAACCCTGGCTTGTCTTGACAGCAAAGGCGGTTGCTCCGTATATAGAGTGGTCAACGGGAAAATTCCTGATTGCCAGATTGCCAATCGAGGTAGTGGTTATTGGCTGCTTGGACTCTATCTTCCTGCGGGTAGGAGATTTTTGCCAGAATTTACTGGCTTCGGTGGGTAGTAGTTTTGCGTCAGTGAAGCAAAATTGTCTTTGAATCGAACGATATTGCTGATAATCCCCGGGAGTGAATCGATGATCTTGTTCCTCCCGGGGAATGGCATAGCATACCTCTTTTTCAAAGTCTCCTCTACTTGAATCTTGGATTGCCTTAACCAGAAATGCGGTGGTTGTGCTACAGACAATGGGAATATCGTGGTGTAAAAAAGATATGTGGCCGCTATGGTCAAGGTGAGCATGGGAGAGTAGCACAGCATCCAGATGTATTTCTCTAACCCTGGTATTTGGATCTGCTCTATCCCATATGTTTTCCCAGGAGGGTGCAAGGTCTTTGCGATATATGCCTTTGAGGGGAGGAAGAAGACCGATTTCAAATAAATCAACTACCCCTCTCGCAGTTCGGGGTTTTAAATATTCTTCAAAGTATTGAGACCAGAGGCTGTAATTAATGCCGAAATCAAAAGCTACGGTAGTGTCATCGGCTTCAAGTAAAATCTTGTTTCCGCCGATTGTTCCTGCACCACCGTAAATTGTAATGCTTACGGCCAAAGCTCATCCTTCTGGTATACCAACTCAGTGCTTAGTTCAATAAAATCCAAGGCAGCAGCAAATTTACCTTAAATCCAAAAGTAATGATAGATATTAAGATACAAATACAGTGTAGCAAAAACACAAACATATAGAGGGGCACATAACCCCTCTCCTTCTAAGCCGATAAGCTTAGGGCGGAGGGAACCTCCGCCCTTTTTTAAACAAAGCTTAAACTTCCCAGAGCGGGATAAGTAACTCTGTTTAGCCTTTGCCGATGCGGAATACCTTTGTACCGCATCTGGGGCAAACACCTTGTACTGCCGGGCGCCCATTTTTAAGGGTAACGTTTCTTGGATCCTTAATGTCAACCTTGCGTCGACACTTTACACAATAAGCTGTTGCCATATCTTAACCTCCCTCCTTTATTACTGTTGTAGCTAGCAGAATAACAAACCGACAATTTGCATGTCAATAGTTTGAGCACAAAAATTAAATAAATTGCCAAACTTAATCCCTTTTTAGCATTGTCATGAAGGCTTCCTCAGGGATTTCGACTTTCCCTACCTTCTTTAATCGTTTTTTGCCCTCGGCTTGTTTTTCCAGGAGCTTCCGTTTGCGTGTGACATCGCCTCCATAGCATTTAGCGAGCACATTTTTTCTCAGTGCCTTAACGGTTTCTCGAGCGATTATTTTCCCGTCAACCGCTGATTGGATGGCTACATCAAATAGCTGTCTCGGGATAAGCTGTCTAAGCTTCTTAACTAGTGCTCTCCCTTCAACGGAGGCTTGATCAGCATGGACAATACGGGATAGCGCATCGATAGACTGGTTGTTAACTAGAATTTCCAGTTTTGCTAAATGCACCGGGTGATACTCACCAAAAGTGTAGTCTAAAGAGGCATAACCTTGTGTGCATGATTTGAGGCGATCGTGAAAGTCAACAAGAATAGCACTTAGTGGCATATTATACTTTAGTATGGCTTGCTTCCAGATGGAGTCGCCTTCCTCTTTGTTTTCTCTTTTGTTTTCTCTTAAATATTCCATTTGTTGGAATTGTCCTTTGTAAAGTGGTAACAACTCCATCAGAGCGCCAATATACTTGTTTGGAGTAATAATGCTGGCGGATATCCAGGGTTCGTCGATTTCCTTGACTTCGTAGGATGGTGGCAGCCTTGCTGGATTATCTACCATGACTGTCGTGCCATCCCTCTTATGTAATTGATATGCTATGCTGGGTGCGGTAATCAATATCCTTAACCCATATTCTCTTTCCAGGCGCTCTCGGACAATATCCATGTGCAATAGGCCCAGGAATCCGCAGCGAAATCCTGAGCCCAGTGCATTGCTGCTCTCTGGTTCATAGGATAGCGAAGCATCGCTTAGCCTCAGCTTATCCAATGCGTCACGGAGATTGCGGAAATCCTTTACTTCCATAGGATAAAGTCCGGCAAAGACCATTGGCTTTGTTGGGCGGTAGCCTGGTAGGGCTTGAGAAGCAGAATTAAGGCCTGAAGTGATTGTGTCACCTACACGGCAATCGCTAGCATTCTTTAGCCCTGTAGCGATATAACCAACCTCTCCGGCGTTTAAGACTGGTAGTGGGAGCATTTCAGGCTTGAAAATGCCGACTTCTAATGCTTCGGACAGTTTACCTGTGGACATTAGTTTCAATTGCTCACCCGCTGAAATATTGCCATCAACGATTCTGATGAAGGCGACAACGCCCTTATAGGCGTCATATTTAGAGTCGAAGATTAATGCCCTTAGCGGAGCATCTTGATTTCTCGGCGGTGATGGTATCCTCTCGATGATAGCTTGCATAACTTTACCTATCCCCTTGCCTTCCTTGGCTGAAGCGAAGATAATTTCCCCTTCATCGAATCCTAAAACCTGTTCCAGTGCTTCAGCTACCTCGCTTGGTTGAGCGTTAGGCAGGTCAATCTTGTTAATCACCGGAATAAGATGGAGGTTGTGCTCCATAGCAATTGACACGTTAGCCAGAGTTTGGGCCTGGATTCCTTGAGAGGCATCGACTACCAGAATAGCGCCTTCCACAGCAGCTAAACTGCGCGACACTTCATAGGTAAAATCAACGTGTCCCGGTGTATCAATCAGATTTAGTTGGTATTCTTGACCATTCGGCGCCTTATAGTTCATACGCACCGCCTTGGCTTTGATAGTGATTCTCCTTTCCCTCTCTAGTTCCATTTGGTCTAAGAATTGTTCCTGCATTTGCCGTTCAGGTATAGTTTTGGTTACTTCCAGGAGGCGGTCGACCAAGGTCGACTTGCCGTGGTCAATATGGGCGATGATGCAGAAGTTTCTGATCTGTTTTTGTTCCATATAAATGTTTATGCTAACATACCTACTGGCTAGCCTCAATTTGTGGAATTGAAGGCAATGGAAAAGTGACTAGCGACGATGTCAGGGAAGTCTTTTTAAGCTTTTTTGAGCAAAAGGCACACAGGGTTATTCCCAGCTCATCTTTAATTCCCCACAAGGACACCACCTTGCTATTGACCACCGCGGGTATGGTACAGATTAAGCCATATTTCTTAGGATTACAAAAGCCACCAGGACCGCGACTAGCTTCTTGCCAGAAGTGTTTCCGCACCACCGATATAGATTCCGTTGGCGATAGCAGGCATCTTACCCTTTTTGAGATGCTGGGGAATTTCAGTGTAGGAGATTATTTCAAGGAAGAGGCTATCTTCTGGGCATGGGAATTTGTCACTGAGTACCTAAAACTCCCCAGGGAGCGATTGTGGATAAGTGTTTACCTTGATGATGACGAGGCTTTTGATTATTGGCGGCAAGTAGGTATTCCTGCGGAGAGAATATTGCGGTTTGGCGA
>CAYVCJ010000055.1:0-6542 GCA_964450165.1 uncultured Dehalococcoidales bacterium | reverse complement strand
GAGATAAATATTCCCGCTTTGGAAAGCCTGGCAAAATCGAAAAGACGAATACGTCCCTACGTTGATGAATATAGCCTGGATGATGGAAGGCGTATCTATCTACTTGGCGAAGGAAGGCTCATTAACCTGGCTGCCGCCGAAGGACATCCCGCCAGCGTCATGGATATGAGCTTCGCCAATCAGGCTCTATGCCTGGAGTATCTTGCCAGGATGAAAGGAAAGCTTAAGCCGGATGTTTATTCCGTGCCGGAGGAGATTGATAAAGAGATAGGAAGGTTGAAGCTCGCTTCCATGAACATTACCATTGATTCCTTGACCAAGGAGCAGCAAAAATACCTGCAAAGCTGGGAAGTAGGTACTTAATATAACTGAAGAAAGGAGCAAACATGCCGAACAGTTTTGAGAATGCATCTTCATACTTGCTCACTTCGGAGTCCGTTACTGAGGGGCATCCCGACAAATTATGTGACCAGATTTCCGATGCCATCCTCGATGCCATATTGGAGAAAGACCCTATGGCACGGGTTGCCTGTGAGGTGGCAGCGACCACAGGCCTGGTCATCGTTATGGGAGAGATTACCACTAAATGCTATGTGGAAATACCGGAGATTGTTCGCGGCGTGGTCCGAGATGTGGGCTATACTCGCGCCAAATATGGATTCGATTGCGATACTTGTGGAGTAATGGTCTCCGTCAAGGAGCAATCAAAGGATATCGCCATGGGGGTAGACCGGTCTCTTGAAGCAAGGAGTGCTGAAGCGATTAAAAATGAAAAGGGGACCCTGGGTGCTGGTGACCAGGGGATGATGGAGGGTTTCGCTTGCAACGAGACCCCTGAGTTCATGCCACTCACCATCACCCTGGCACACAAGCTATGCCGCCGCCTCGCCGAGGTGCGCAAGGACCGTACCGTCCCCTACCTGCGTCCCGATGGCAAATCCCAGGTGACCGTGGAGTACAGTCACGGCATACCCAAAAAGGTGGTCAATGTTGTTCTTGGTGCTCAGCATGACCCAAACACAAATCATGATACTATCGAGCACGATCTCATAGAACAGGTGATTAGGAAGGTCATCCCATCTGACCTGATGGATAATGAAACTAAGATTTATGTCAACGCAACAGGTCGCTTCGTCGTTGGTGGACCGATGGGAGATACCGGACTCACCGGGCGCAAGATATTGGTCGACACCTATGGCGGCATCGCCAGACACGGCGGAGGCTGTTTTTCGGGTAAGGATCCAACAAAAGTTGATCGCTCCGCAGCCTATGCAGCACGATATGTCACCAAGAACTTGGTTGCTGCTGGATTAGCTGACCGTCTTGAGATCCAGCTCTCTTATGCCATCGGGGTAGCATACCCTCTCTCCATCGCTATCGAAACCTTCGGCACAGGAAAAGTTTCAGATAATGTTATCCTTGACCTGATTAAAAAACACTTCGATTTACGACCAGGAGCTATCATCGAGACCCTGAATTTGCGTCGCCCCATCTACCGCCAGACCGCCACCTACGGGCATTTTGGAAGGGAAGACCTCGACCTTCCCTGGGAGAAAACAGACAAGGCTGAAATCATAAGGGCAGAGGCAGGAACATAAATTTGAGATTGCTTCGCGGAGCCTGTCCTGAGCATCTTGAGATTCTTCGCTGCCTCTTCGCTTCACTCAGAGCTTCGGCTCAGAATGACAGGAGGCGAAGGGCTCACAATGATGGGAGAACATCAGCCTGCTATGAATATCTTCCATCCTTGAATAACACCCAGAGTGACTAAAAGAACTATTGTACCTGCTATAACCACCCCCAGCCCAATAGCAGGGAAAGCCTTCTTCCAATCCATAGCTAACAGCCAGCTTAAAAAGGTTGCCGTATATACCCCGGTAACAGGCAGAGGTATCGCTACAAGCAAGGTCAACCCCCAGAAGCCATATTTATCAACTTTCGGCTTGCCTCTCTTCTGTACATTCTCCAAATAGCGATTGAAAAGCTGAAATCGAGACAAAAACTTGTCATAAAATAGACACAAACCAAAGAAAATAGGGAAAAACAACAGGGCATTGACAATAATTGCGACGACAAAGACAAGCAGTGGGTCAAGCCCCAAAGAAACCCCTAAAGGAATCCCTCCCCTTAATTCGCTGATCGGGATCAGCGTCCACGCTATAACCAGAGCCATTTCTCGCATAACGGTAGCTAATTGCATAGACTACAGACTGCCAAAACGGCGCTGCCGTTGCCTGTAGTCAAGTAGTGCTTCCTCAATCTCTTTCTTGTTGAAGTCTGGCCACAATACCGGCGTAAAGTAGAGTTCACTGTACGCCGCCTGCCATAGTAGGAAGTTGCTCAAACGAATTTCGCCACCAGTTCGAATGATTAGGTCAGGGTCAGGAATGTCTGCAGTGTCAAGATAACTGCTGAGTATCGTCTCGTTTATACCTTCTGGCGAAACATTGCCTTCCTTGATACACCGCACTGCATCCACCATCTCAGACCTACTACCATAATCGAAGGCAAGACAGAGAGTCATTCTGGTATTATCCTTGGTAAACTCGGTGGCCGACTTAACTTTCCGCCTTAGCTCAACAGGCAACCTATCCAACTTGCCTATATGTCTTAACTTTATGTTAGCTTCATGAAAAGCTTTAGTTTCTTTATCTATACTGCTGGATAACAGCCGTAATAATCCATGAATCTCTTTCTGCGGTCGACTCCAATTCTCGGTGGAGAAAGCAAAAAGAGTGAGATACTTCACACCGTAGTTAGCAAATGCCTCAACTACTTTACGGATGTTCTTGGCACCAGCTCGATGACCCGCGATCCTGGGAAGCCCTCGCTGCCTTGCCCACCTGCCATTGCCATCCATAATTATGGCTACATGACGAGGCAAAGAACTATCTCCGTTCATTTCCGTTGCCTTTCATCCAGATCTCTGGAGTCATCTTCCGCTGTAAATAGGGAGAATATCTTGCCGGGAAGATAATTTCCAATGTTTTTTATAACCGCTAATATGAAGTTGCCATGCCAGTCGAAGGAGAAAGTCGGTGAGTCAAGTAGAGCTCTTACTATACCATGGGAGCTAGCAATATCAAGCATCTTCTCTATTTGCCCGTCACTCAGTTGTTGATATAGCCTGCGAGCCAAATAGCTATGCCGAATTTCCCTCCCCATTTTTGCCTTCCACGCTTTCTGGTAGTGGGAAAGCTGTGTTGCTTCCAAGCTTCCATTATCAAACGCCTCTGATAGCACCTCAACTGCGACCTCACTAGCGAGATGCCCGAAATATATTCCCCCTCCCGTGGTTGGCTTCACCTGTCCAGCAGCATCTCCAACGACCAATAACCTGTTACCATAGGTTCGAGGTAAGATCTCCATGGGAATGGCTCTCTGTCTCATCTCTGTTTCCTGTCGTACTACCTTCCCCTGGCAAAAAGGGCTAGCCAGTAATTTCTCCAGATAGAATTTGGCATGAGCTGCAGCGAGCACGCCGGCTAAAGCTGTGCCGTTTGAAATAGGGACAAGCCAGCCAAAAAATCCCGGCGCTATTTCTTGACTGAAATAAATCTCAATTTCCTCAACGCCCTGAACTTCAACCACAGTTTGGGCACCAATGGCAAAATGGGCAATGCTCCCCAAACCGAGTTTTCTGGTGAAGCCGGGCTTAAAACCAGCAGCGATGACTACCGCCCTAGCCTTGAACGCTAAACGAGGAGTTTCAACCTCCACTCCCTCATTGTCAATGTTGACCTCTAGTGCTGGAAGAGAGCAAAAGTAATCAGCACCTTCAGCCATAGCTTTCGCAGCTATCGCTCGGTCCAGGGAAGCCCGGTCAACAATATAGGCCTCAATTCCCTTCTTTTCCAGTCTCAAGCTCTTGCCCGAAGGACTGAATAGCTTAGCCGTGCTTGTCTTGTTTAATACTACTTCAGGACCAACCCCAAAGGAGTCAAAACACTCAGGGCTAACAATGCCGGTGCAGCAAATATCAATTCCCGGAGCTTCTTTCTGCTCCAGGACAGCCACTTTAAGACCCCGAGAAGACAACCCATAAGCAGTGTAACTTCCTGCAGGACCTGCTCCTACTACGATAACATCGTAAGAATCGTGTGACAATTCATTCCCCGGCTGTATTCATTTGCTATTATACAATACTAAACTCACCAGAAAACACATTACAATCGATGCTAACGGTGGAAAGAAGAGGAGTACGACTAGGGAGCACTTCCTGATTCAGCTAGTTTTTCCAGCCACAAGCAAAGTTCTTCAGGGGAGTGAACATAGTAGTCAGCACAGGTGAGAGCAGTCGCCTCACCTACTCGGATGGAGATGCCATTTATTTGATTCACGAAGTTAAATCCATCCTCATCAGTAACATCATCGCCAGCGAAGATGACCACCGAGTTTTCAGCCTGGTAATGACTTAATAACCATTCTATTGCCTTGCCTTTATCCCAATCAACAGGCGGTCTTACCTCGATAACTTCTTTCCCTTCGGTAATCCTAACCTTCCCTTGTTTTTCCGAAGCCTCAACTACCTCCCTGAATAGTGCCTTCACCTTTTTCACCTCAGGTTTTGCCACCAGCCGGTAATGAACGCTTAAACTAAATTGTTTGTCCTCCAGGATAATGCCGTTAGTTCCAGCCAATTTTTCCACAAGCTGCGAATAGAGTTCGCTAAGCAAGGATGACGCCTTTGTGGCCATGGGATGAACAAAAGCTTCTCCACAGCACTCTATCTCCAGACCATGATTGCCAGCGTATGCCAATCCCCCCAACCCTATAAGTGCCTTAATTTCGACCAGACTTCTGCCACTGATTATGCCCACTTCAAAGTTACTACGAAAAGCAAGCTTTCTGAGAACTTCTCCAATTATAGGGGGCAGCAGGGCCAACTCAGGCGTGGATGCTACGGGACTCAACGTTCCATCATAATCCAGAAAGATAATTACTCGAGACGCTGTTTTCGTCCTTGAGGCAACTTCTTCCCAACAGTCAGGCAAGTAGCAAGTCATGCCTCAGCGAACTCAAATTTAGTTATTTCGGTGATAATATTAGCCGCCCAATCATAAATATTGTTGCTACGCACCGTCTTCCGCAGCCTGGACATTCGCTTGTGTCTCTCTTCACGAGGCATCTCCAGAGCTTGCTTTATACTTTCAACAGTATCCTCAATGCAATAAGGGTTAATCAACAGAGCTTCAGGAAGCTCTCTAGCCGCTCCGGTGAACTGGCTTAAGATGAGCACACCATCTCTATCCGTTTTGCAAGCAACGAATTCCTTGGCTACCAGATTCATCCCATCTTGAAGAGAACTGACGATACAAAAGTCAGCCAGCCTCGACAGTGCTGCCAGAGTATCTTGAGTACAATACTCATTAATGTAGACTATAGGTCTCCAATGTCCAATTTGATGACGCCAGTTAATTTTGTCTACCAGTTCATCTATTTCGTCGTTTATACGTTGATATGCTTCGACTCGCATTCGGTTAGGCACACCTACCTGAATAAAAGTCAATCGCTCTTCATACTCAGGATACTTCTCCAGAAAGCGATCCACTGCTCTCAACCTCTCTGGTACACCTTTGGTATAATCTATGCGATCAATACCCAGCCCGATAAATTCGCTTCCTAAGCCATAAAAGTGCCTTAGCTGTTCCGCCTGGTGAGTTACATGCCTGCTGCTAGCCCGACCAGATATTTTATCAAAGGCAACACTGATAGGAAAGGGGCGTACCACCGTAGTACGTCCCCCCCTGGTAATAGCATACTTTTCCCGCTCAATTTTACACTCGAGCTCTCGGTCTACAGTCTCTAGAAAGTTGTTACAGTTATACATGGTGTGAAATCCCAGCAAATCGTTAGCTAGAAGCCCCTGCAAAATCTCCTCCCGCCAGGGACAAATTCTGAAAGCCTCATGATTTGGCCACGGAATATGCCAGAACTGAGCAGTTATAACATTGGGACGCTGCTCCTTAATATAGTGAGCTACCAAAGCTAAATGATAATCTTGAATAAAAACAAACGCTTTCTGCTCATTAATTTCCTCGATAACGGCCTGGGCAAATAATTTGTTAACCTTCTGATAAGTATCCCAGTCAGGTTGCCTAAATTCGGGTCTCACATAAACTATATGGCACAATGGCCATAGAGCTCTATTGGAAAAACCATCATAATAGCCCTCCTCTTCGGATTTAGATAGCCATATCCGCCTCAAGGTATAACGAGGTGTTTCTGGAGGTACCTGGATCTTATTGTCTTTATCAACCACATCGACATCAGCATCCCCACTGCCGTGGGCAATCCATAACCCACCACAAGCTTGCAACACCGGGTCTAATGCTACAGCAAGACCACTGGCTGGTTTAACACACTTGATTTCCTCTCCTACCCAATTATGGATATAAGGCTCACGGTTAGAAACAGCGATAAATAGATAATCGCCCAGCTTATCGTGTACTAATTCCTGAAGGCTTCCTTCATCCATACTGTATCCAGGTTGCTCGTTTTTATTACTATTATACCCCTTTTTTCAATCCAGCATCACAAAT
>CAYVCJ010000054.1:0-6563 GCA_964450165.1 uncultured Dehalococcoidales bacterium | reverse complement strand
AGGGTTTAGTCATCCAATACTCGACGAATCTGAAGTGATCTGAAAAAGCTTGTAACAACCTAAACTATAACTGCCTTTGTCTAGCGTACATTAAAGGGAATTTTTTGTCAAATGAGTGCAGATCCTCCTGTACAAGAGGTTACTTTTTACAATGTGGTACTCCCCTTCATAGCGACCGAATGACGTTTTGGTTAGCCGTGGAAAGCCCTGCTTGCCGGGAGTGTTTATCCTCACTATGAGCCTTCAAGCCGATATCGTAAAGAAGGAAGGAGGTGTATTCTTCATCATATGGATGAGCACATTAAGTTGTCTTCAAGCGATGTATACATTAAAATGCAAAAATTAAAGAGGTGAGTTTCCGTAGCCGGGAGGACAGCTAATGGAATTTAAAGGTAAAAATGTGATTATTACCGGCGGGTCCAGTGGAATAGGTAAATCTGCGGCCAGGATATTTGCCACTAAAGGGGCAAATATAACTATCTTGGCAAGGCGAGAGGATATGCTAAAAGGGGCTGTAGAGGAAATATCCTCTTCTGCTATAGATACTAACCAGAAGATTTCTTATGCAAGAGTTGATGTCTCTAATCACACGGAGGTTGAAAGTTGGGCCGGTATATATCAAAAATCCTATGGGTCACCGGATGTCATTGTAAACAGTGCCGGTATAACTCACCCTGGTTATTTTGAAGAGATTCCATATGAGACATTTGATGAGCTCATGAAAATAGATTTTTATGGTGTTCTTAATATGTGCCGAAGCTTTATCCCCATGATGAAGGCGAAAGGTGGATATATTGTAAATGTTTCCTCTATGGCGGGCTTTCTAGGCGTATTTGGTTATACCGGTTATAGTGCCGCTAAGTTTGCTGTACTTGGGTTTTCGCAGGCACTAAGAAGTGAGATGAAGAAATACAATATCATAATATCCGTGTTATGCCCACCTGATACAGATACACCTATGTTGGAGTGGGAGGACAAAATCAAGCCGAAAGAAACTAGAGCTGTTGCCGGCACCGCAGGTGTTATGTCTCCAGATGATGTGGCAAGGACTATGATAGACGGGATGATGAAGAAGAAGTTTATGATCGTGCCTGGCTTTAACGGAAAGTTCGTTCTTTATGCCTCCAGATTAGCGCCATCTTTCGTAGAGTGGATAATGGATAGGCAAATCAAAAAAGCAGGGTAGCAATTTACCGGTTTGGTTAGCCGTGGCAGGTACGTTATTAAACAAAAGAGACAATTTGTTTAATGAGATAAAGGCTCATTAAACTGGCGTTTAATATGGCTAAGTGTTCAGTACTCTTGTGTCACCCTGAGCGGAGCGAAGGGTCTCAAAGATTTCCCGGTCGCTGCGCTCCCTCAGGAAAATTACTCCAGACCCAGAGCAAAATGGATGGCTGTCTCGACCTCTTTCAGCTTCTGAGGGCTCAAGCTAGTTAGCCGATCGCTAAGGCAGTCCTTCGGGATAGTGGTAATGGTATCCAGGTTAGCCACGCAATCGCGGGGCATACCATCATCGGTTCCCAAGAGCACTTCGGAGGCTATATGGCGGATACGGGTAGTAATTGGTGCCACGATGATGAGAGAACGGACGGCATAGGCCTCATCACGGGATAGGAGCACCACCGGATGGCGTCCTGCGGGCGGTTCTAATTCTGCCCACCATATTTCACCCCGCCTCATTCCCAGGGTTCCTTGGCTAGAATATCGCTGGCGGCATGCCGTGCTGCCTCAATCTCCTCCTCAGTTTCCGGTATCTGCTGGTAGGCACGTATATACTGCTCGCTCATTTCTTGTTCCTGTTGGCGGCGCAGCAGTGCCTCTACTGCACGGCGGAAAAACTGGCTCCGGCTTTCTCCGCTGTTTCTTCGCTCCCGTTCCACGGAAGCAAGTACCTCCTCGGGAAGACTGATGGCAATCTTAGCTATTTTCGGCATGATATCACCTTTTCATACTATGTTCATACTTTAGTATGAACTACATATTCTCCTCTGTCAAGTCGCCATTGGCCAGTGCTTGTCATTGCTTTGAGCCTTCAACGTTGAAGCCTTTTCGGAAATGTCTGGACAGGTATCCCTTATTTTACTATTGAATGCCAGCTAACTCGGCGAAGTTTTCTCCGAGGAGTCTCCTTTGCACTCCTTCGTCGGGGAAGAGTCTCTCTATTCTCCTCTTAATAAATCCGTAGTCAAACTTACCATCTTCTCCATGAAAGCCGAAAGGCCCGTCAGTCCCGAAGAGACAGCGGTCAACTCCGAGATATTCCACCGCCTGGAGCGTCGTTTTTTCACCGACATAGGTTGTCTGAGACAGGTCGACAAAGATGTTTTTCTTATATCGAATTGCCTTCCATGTCTGGGAGTAAAGGGGGAAGCCTGTGTGCGCCAGGATAAGCTTGAGGTCGGGGACCTGCCTTAATAGAGCGTCATAGTCCCCCTCCCCACCAAAACCCACATGGATAAGCATGGGCTTTCCGGTTGCTGCCAGCTTCCGGGCCACCGGGGCAAGCTCCAAAGGCGTATGATGGTTCCAGAACGGGTGTGCCTTGACACCTACAAAGCCTGGTGCATCTTTGAACCTTTCAAATTGTGCTACCTGGTCCTTTTGTCCTTTAGGATTAACGAAAATCCATCCCAGAAAGCGATCTGGATGTTTTTGCACCGCCTGGAATACTGGTTCGTTATCCGGGTCGGGGTAGATACGAAAGATATCTCCACGAATCTTGATATTCCCTTCAGGGGTGAAGTCAGCGACA
Organism: uncultured Dehalococcoidales bacterium; assembly: GCA_964450165.1. Taxonomy (GTDB): domain Bacteria; phylum Chloroflexota; class Dehalococcoidia; order GIF9; family AB-539-J10; genus CG2-30-46-19. Next base: position 3,808 of record CAYVCJ010000054.1, on the reverse strand, counting down.
AAGCGCTTCCCGAGATTCCGCAAAGAACTATGGGTCAGAAAAAAGTGAAGCAGGCCTACAAGAAACGGCGATGGCTCCTTGAAGGGGTCAATTTGAGTGCCCATCAAGGCCACCTTACCCACGCCAGTCGCATCCATATTTTGCAATAGCTCTTCAATCGTAAGTAGCCGCTCTTCTAGATGATAGTGACAGTCAATAACCATTTGTTCTGTCCTCCTTTTTTATTTTTTAATAGCATCCAAAAGCGGTACAGGAGAAATCAGAGATATCGGTTTATTATCAATAATACCAAGAAGAGTGTGCCTCTATCAATAAAGAGGGCTTGCTCAACTGCAGAAGATCCCGCTTGCTGCCAGTGTTTAGCAGCGCCTTGAGTGTCTTGCGGCTAAGTTCCCAGTCCTTCTGGAAACTTGACACTGTAGCAAAGTATTACTCTTCGATGTTCAGGATTGCAGTTGCCTTTTCGATGAATCTTTCAGCAGAGCCAATAACCGCTTTAGCTCCTGACTGAGAAAACTCAGCCTCATAATCAGCTGCCTCACGAAGATTCATCGAATTAAGGAAATCATGTACTGATTGGGCTCCCATTAGGCTTTCATTTATGAACAGGGTTCGTAACGCTACGGCGAGACAGTAATGACTCTTTTCGCGGTAGCCTCGGGAATAGATAAGTGCTCTAGCGGCGTGGAACATGGCATAGTAGGCTTGGATAGTTGTCCATTTGTATCGGTGATTCTCAAAACCTGCTCTGGCATCTGACAAATCGCTCTGAGCAATTGAGAGCTCTTTGTTAACTAATTCTTACCCCTTGGGAAAGCGATGATTTTCTTGTTTTCGAGACATTGGTTAAAGTCCTGGTTCATTTGCTGCCTTTTCCCATAAAACGATACCCTGCTCTACTTCCTCGAGGAAAGCTTGCTCTGATTTGCTTGCCTCCAGAAGTTCAACGGGGCTTTTGATTACTGGTTGGATATGAATATCCTCAAATCCTAGTGGAAAACTGAAGTTATCAATTGTCTCTATCACCCGTTCCTTGTCATGTGATACGATGAACAAATCTAAATCGCTCTGGGAAGTGTCAATTCCCTGAGCACAACTCCCATAAAGCACTATCCTGCTGGATATATCCTTGAGTGCTTGTGTCAATGGCTCAATAAGGATGATGTTTATCAGCTTCTTGAGCTCAGTAATGGCAGCATTGGAGAGGTCAACGGAGTAAAAATACATTTTCCCCTCCTGTCTCCGCTTTATGGCGCCTGTGGAATATAGGTCATTCAGGGCACGGTTTGCTGAGCCATAAGCTATGCCAATTTTACGAGCAATTTGCCTCTCGTAGAACTCTTTGTCTGAGAACTTAACGAGAAGGCTCAGGACTTTCTGATTGACTGTGGCAATGATATGTAAATTAAACATCATATATAGCTCCAATTAGTGAGCGTATGCTCATTATAGTGAGTGAAGTTGGAAAAAGCAAGGCACAGTCACCGTTCATTTGCCAGGCATATAAAACGGCGGCTCTTTATCACTGCGCTTTCTAGCGGCTTGCTCAACTGCAGAAGATCCCGCGTGCTGCCAGTGTTTAGCAGCGCCTTGAGCGTTCGGTTTACCCTTGACGGGCACCATGCCAAAAGCCTACCATTTCGGTCAATGTTGACCTGTCCCAGAATGCCCGAAAGCACCACAGCGAGAAGAACAGGGACGAAGGCAGCTCTCAATAGTCCAATTTCCTAGTCCTGGACAAAGAACCGACTGAGATCGATGGTTGAGAAAGGAAGACGGCGTTTTTTCTACGGTTATGTCGTAGTAATAGGCGCCTGGCTAGCTATGTTTGTAGCCGGCGGCGCCCAATTCAGCTTCAGCATTTTCGTTCCTGCGCTGATTGAGGATTTTGGCTGGACACGTGGGATGCTGTCCCTGGGATTGACCCTCAACATGATCCTCATGCCGGTCTTCGCCCTGGGGGGTGGTTATCTGGTGGACCGCATCGGGCCAAGATGGACTGTAATCATAGGAGCCGTAATTGGCAGCATCGGCGTATCCCTGCTGAGCACCGTGACCCACATATGGCAGTTCATCCTGATCTACGGGGTATTGGTGTCCATGGGCATAGGGCTGTGCTATATCATCGTCACGGTGGCGACGGTCAGGCGATGGTTCATGAGGAAGGCGGCCAGGATGGTCGCCATCGCCATGACGGGGTCAGGCCTGGGCATAGTCTTTTTAGTGCTGGCTGCGCATGGCATGATAGAGTCCTGGGGATGGCGCACAAGCTATATTGCCTTTGGCATCATCCTTCTGGTTGGAGGTGTGATAGGTGGTCTTCTGCTCAAGAAAGACCCGGAATCGATAGGAACCTATCCTGATGGAGTGAAACCCACCGAAGAGGAGCTGGAGTCGAGAGCTGACTTTGCAGTACGTGGTGAGAGGTGGTCGGTGAGAGAGGCTTTCCGGACTCGTAGCTGGTGGCTGCTTATCGGTGCTCAACTTGGATATCAAGTGGCATTGCTTGGTTTTTTGGCTCATCTGATAACGTGGGGCGCCATTGACCTTGGAATTCCGCTGGGAACCATGGTGCTCATTTATAGCTGTGTATTTATGTTGTCGGCTGTCCTGGGTCGCCTGTTTGGAGGATTTCTTTCCGACTGGTATATGGCTCGCTTTCATATCAGCCGAAAGCCGGTACTTTATCTTACCACCCTGGGTGTGGGTCTGGCTGCTTTATTGTGCCTTCAGGTCGACAGCACTCTGGAGATGATTCTGGTGTCGGTTTTGCTTGGCTTCTGTTATGGAAGCGGGCTGGCTGTGTTTCCTACTTACCTTGGTGACCTGTTCGGTGTGCGGAACGTGGCGGTGCTATTCGGTGTAAGCGCCCTCTTCGTTGGGGGACTCGGGGCAGTGGGGCCTGTCCTCTATGGCTTTTCCTATGACGCCACAGGTTCCTATAATCTTGCCTTCCTGGTCACAGGGGTTCTGTGTATCGCTTCTGCTCTATGCCTGTTCTTGCTCAAGCGACCAAAGAGGCAGGAAGTCCCCTCTCCCTTGATGGGAGAGGGCTAGACTAAGGGTGAAATTCCCCCTCCCTCTAACTCCCTCCCGCCAGGGGAGGGAGGATTGCGTAGATTGCGTTGTCATCCCGCGCTTCGTTTTGGATTCCTCGCAGTGACAAAGGAGGGCGTCATTGCGACCATTCTCCACGTGTCATTGAGAGCTCTTTGGTGTCATCGCCAGCCCTTTCATGTCATTGCGAGCAAAGCGAAGCAATCCCGCAAAAGCAAAGTACTAAACGATATCAACTGACCAAAATTCAGGTCACCCAGCTCCGGATTTTGTGGTTGCCTGATTCATCAGGCACAATTGCCCAATAAATTGGGCAACTACACTTTTAAACGGGGATTGCTTCGTCGCTAACGCTCCTCGCAATGACAGAAGGGGACACCTCGCAATGACAAGGGGTCTATGCCTAATGTAGAACCAGCCTGTGCTACCTCACGCGGAATATTCAATGCGCTATCGGTAGTGATTCTAGACGTCATTGATTTTCCTCCCTGGTCTGGTATTATAATTAGCAACCTATCTCACCCCAGCGTTTCCCGTGTGGTTGAAGACCTGGTGAAAATTGGGGTAGTGGAGGAAAAGCTGCAAGATAGAGATTGTTTAGCAACCCATCCCCCTGCCCCCCTTCCCCCCTTCCCTTAGCAAAGGAAGGGGGAGTGTAGGTAAGAGAGGGTTGAAACTGAGGCGTGGAAGTACCTAGAATGGAACCTTCTTATTTAAGATTATATCGTAGTGGCGAACTTAGACGCAGAGT
>CAYVCJ010000053.1:0-6870 GCA_964450165.1 uncultured Dehalococcoidales bacterium | reverse complement strand
GCAACTTCCTCTCCTTACGTCCTTGGTGTCGCAGGTAGTCCTCGCCGTAATGGTAATACTGCCCTTTTGTTACAGTGAGCGATGTGCGAAGCATTCTTAGCGGGGCAAAGCTTGATTGAAGTTGACTAGGAAGAGAGGGCGTTGCTACAATTGCAGAAGCGGGCGGTTAGCTCAGTGGTTAGAGCGCTGCGTTGACATCGCAGAGGTCACTGGTTCAAGTCCAGTATCGCCCACATTTATATGTGAAAGAGCTTGGACACATTAAACGGTAAGGTATTAAGGTAGTTCGTTCTTTGTTTCATCCAGGGTCAGGGAATGTATGATGTCAAATAAAAAAGAGGGTGACTGGCTGGAGAAAATGCGGCACTCAGCAGCTCATGTTATGGCTGAGGCGGTGGGGTCTCTTTTCCCTGATGCTAAATTTGGCATTGGACCAGCTATTGAGAACGGCTTTTATTACGATTTTGAATTACCACGTTCGTTGACACTGGATGATTTACCCACAATCGAGGATAAGATGAAGGAGATCGTTGCCCAAAATGTGCCATTTATCAGGGAAGAGGTGACTAAGGAAGAGGCACACAGAATTTTTGCCAAGCAGCCCTACAAGCTGGAGCTTATTGATGAGCTTCCTGATGAGAAAGTGAGTATTTATAAACAAGGTTCCTTTACTGATTTGTGTCGTGGTCCCCATGTTGCTTCTACAGGGGATATAACGGTCTTCAAGCTTACTCACATAGCTGGGGCTTATTGGCGAGGTGACGAGAATCGACCTATGTTGCAGAGAATTTATGGCGTGGCTTTCCCAGATGAAGCGAAGCTTGAAGATTATCTAGCTCGGCAGGCTGAAGCGATGAGGAGGGACCACAGGAAGCTGGGAAAGGAGCTCGACCTTTTTAGCATACATGAGGAAATCGGGCCAGGGCTCATTTGCTGGCATCCCAAAGGCGCCTTAATACGGCGAATAATAGAGGATTTTTGGAAGGAAGAGCACATTAAACGGGGCTATGAAATTGTTTATACCCCTCATATTGCCAAGCTGGATTTGTGGAAGACCAGCGGGCACTGGGACTTTTATCGGGATTATTTGTATTCCCCGATGGAAGTGGAGGGGCAACAGTATCTCCTAAGACCAATGAACTGCCTGGGACATATCCTGATTTATAATAGCCAAATACGTAGCTATCGCCATTTGCCATTGAGATATGCCGAGTTGGGCACAGTATATCGGTATGAGAGGGGTGGTGTGTTATATGGATTAGCCAGAGTAAGGGGATTTACCCAGGATGATGCCCATATTTTTTGTCGTCCTGACCAGATTGAAGACGAAGTGGCAGGTGTGGTCAAACTGGCGCAATTCATGATGTCTACCTTTGGCTTTAATGATTATGACTTGTTATTATCTACGAAGCCTGAAAAGTATACTGGAACGGTGGAGATGTGGGATAAAGCTACGGAATCTTTAAGGCACGTATTGGAGGGACTTGGATTGTCTTACGAGGTAGACCCCGGTGAAGGAGTTTTTTATGGTCCCAAGATAGATATTAAGCTCAGGGATGCTGTGGGGCATGCCTGGCAAGGTCCCACTATCCAGGTTGATTTTAACTTGCCACAGCGGTTTAATGTTTGCTACATTGGTGATGATGGCGCAGAATACCAGGCAATAATGATACATCGCACAGTGTTAGGCAGTATGGAGCGATTTATGGCTTGTCTTATCGAGCATTACGGTGGTGCCTTTCCCGTATGGCTTTCACCGGTGCAGGCAATAATAATTCCCATAGCGGATCGCCATAATGATTATGCTCATCAAATAGGAAATGAGCTTCAACAGGAGGAGATTCGCAGCAAGGTTGATGACCGCGTGGAGAGGATGAACTTGAAAATAAGGGAAGCGCAATTGGAAAAGATTCCCTATATGCTTGTGGTTGGTGATAAAGAGGTGGCTTCGGCCGGTGTGGCGCTTCGGTTGAGAAATGGAGAGGATGCTGGACAGAAGTCTATCCTGGAGGTAAAAACGATGATCGGGGCAGATAACGAAGCTTATAGGTGAATCATGGTGGAGGTAATAGAGGGATAATTAAACGGTTACGTATTAATCTCCAAATCAGGGCCGGGAAGGTTCGGCTTATTGGTGAAGAGGGCGAGCAATTAGGGGAAGTGCCATTATCCCAGGCGCTTCAGATTGCTCGTGAGCATGAACTTGATTTGGTGGAGGTGGCACCCACGTCGAGTCCACCGGTGTGTAAAGTTCTTGATTATGGCAAGTATAAGTATGAGCAAGCTAAGAAAGAACGCAAAGCAAAGAAAGGCCAGAGAGTGGGGTTGCTCAGGGAAGTTCGCCTGAGGCCAAAGATCGAAGAGCATGATTTGCAGGGAAAGATTAAGATAACCAGGAAGTTGTTAATGGAAGGTAATAAAGTGAAGGTCAGGATGAGATTCAGGGGACGTGAGAGGATTTATCCTGAGATGGGGACGAAAGTGCTCCAAAAGTTAGCTGAATCTTTAAAGGATGTAGCCGTGGTGAGCAACTGGTCTACCGGGGAGGTTAGGAATATGTTTGCTGTTCTTGCCCCGGTTTCCCGGGAGAAATCTAAAGAGGTGAAATCAAATGCCCAAAATCAAAACACATAAAGGGGCAAAAAGTCGCTTCCGTGTAACCGGCAGTGGTAAAGTTATGCGCATGAAATGTGGCAAAAGCCATCTAAGGCGGAAGAAGCCAGCGAGGACCAAGCGACTTTATGGTGGCATGTTGCCGGTATCTTCTGCAGACCAGAAACGTATTAAAAGGCTCTTGCCTTACAAGTAATCAGGAGGTCTTATGGGATATAGGCTGTTGTTTATTGGAGCAATAGTGAGTGGGCTTGGAGGAGCTGGGCTAATCAGCTACGGTGCTTTCGATACACCTGCAGGGTTGGCCATTGCTGGCTTATTTTTTCTATTGGTAGGAATTGCATTATTGGCAGTTCATTTTATTGCTGAGAAGAGACGATGAGAGCTTTGGAGATAAGGGGGAAATTTGCCGCGAGCTAGAAGCGGGAAAGTTAGTCATAGGCGTCATAAAAAGGTGCTCGACTTGACCAAGGGGCAGCGAGCCACCAGACATGCGCTATACCGTCGGGCTCATGAGTCGATGCTTCATTCTTTGTATTATGCCTATCGGCATCGTCGTGAAAGGAAAGGCGACTTCAGGAGATTGTGGATTGTTCGCATAAATGCTGCAGCGCGTGCTCAAGGACTTTCATACAGTCAATTTATGAGTTTGTTGACAAAGGCGAATATGGGACTAAATAGGAAGATACTGGCGGACATGGCAGTCAAGAGCCCTGAAGATTTTGCCAAATTGGTGGATTCAACAAAGGGGATTGCTTCGCTCCGCTCGCAATGACATTGCCTACTAAAGCAGTGCTACAGCAACTGGAACAAATTCAAAAGCAAGCTTCTGAAGAGCTGGAAAAGATAAATGACCCTAAGGAACTCCAGTTATGGAAGGTTCGTTACCTGGGGAGGAAAAGCAGGCTAACCCAAGTTCTGAGGTCTTTGGCCACCTTGCCATTGGAGGAGCGACGAAAAGTAGGTGTTCGAGGTAACGAAGTTAAGAATATTCTGGAATCAAGTCTCGCTGAACGGGAAAAGATTTTGGAAGAAGCCCGAATTGCTTCTTCTTTGAAATATAAGAAATTAGATGTCACCTTGCCTGGCCAGCCTCTCTCTGTGGGTCGGCTTCACCCCATCACTCAAACGCTAGAAGAGATTTGCGACATTTTTAAAGGGATGGGGTTTCAAGTAATTGAAGGTCCTGATGTGGAATGGGATTACTATAATTTTGAAGCTTTGAATATTCCTCAAGAGCATCCGGCAAGGGATATGTTTGCCACACTATGGGTGGATGCTGAGGTGGAGGGTGGGAAAGCGAGACTTTTGCGCACTCACACTTCACCGGTGCAAATCAGGCTGATGGAGGAGAAACGCCCACCGATAAGGGTGGTGGTGCCAGGGCGATGTTACCGATACGAAGCGACTGATGCTACTCATGAATCAATGTTTTATCAGGTTGAAGGGTTAGCGATAGATAAGAATATCACCATGGCTGATTTGAAAGGCACATTGTTTGAGTTTTGTCGCTGTCTTTTTGGCGAAGAAAGGAAGATTCGCTTTCGGTGTGATTATTTCCCCTTTGTTGAGCCTGGTGCCGAGGTAGCTATTGAATGTTTAGCTTGCCACGGGGCTGGCTGTCGAGTATGTAACTATACCGGTTGGGTTGAAATTCTTGGTGCTGGCATGGTGCATCCTGACGTGCTCAGGCGTGGTGGCATTGATCCCCAGGTTTATAGTGGTTTTGCCTTCGGAATGGGGGTGGAGCGTATGCCTATGCTCCGCTATGGCATTGATGATATTCGCCTTTTTTACGGGAATGACCTCAGGTTTTTAAAGCAATTCTAGGGGAAGATGAAGGTTTCGCTTAAGTGGCTCAGTGAATATGTTGCTATAAAGCTTACTCCTCAAGAGCTAGCTGAAAGGTTAACGATGGCTGGCATTGAGGTCCAGGGGGTGCAGACTGTGGGTGGTTGGGAAAAGATGCTGGTGGGGGAGGTGATTGAGGTGAATCCCCACCCTGATGCTGACCGTTTAAAGCTGGCTACGGTTAACTTAGGTACGCAACAACTTACCGTGGTTTGTGGTGCCCCCAATATCGCCGTAGGTCAGAGGGTGCCTTTTGCCCGGGTGGGAGCGCAGCTTATAGATGGTCATACCGGGGAGATGTTAACGCTGAAGCCAGCTAAAATTCGGGGAATTCTCTCTGAAGGCATGGTTTGTTCCGAAAAAGAGCTGGGAATTTCCGATAGCCATGAGGGGATAATGGTTTTGCCTTCGGAAGCGCCTGTGGGCGTGCCTCTTAGCGAATATCTGGGCGATACTATTTTTGATTTAGATGTAACCCCCAATCGCCCAGATTGTTTGTGCTTGATGGGCATTGCCAGGGAAGTTGCTGCGCTTACTGGAGAGGAAGTTCATTTACCCGAGATTGACTACCAAGAAGAGGAGCAATCGATAGATTCCCTTATTTCTGTTGATATAACTGCTCCGGAGCTATGTCCTCGCTATTGTGCTAGCCTGGTCACTGGAATCGCTATATCTTCCTCGCCTGTGTGGCTCCAACAGCGGCTGAAAAGCTATGGCATGCGTCCCATAAATAACGTTGTTGATATCACTAACTATGTGATGCTGGAATATGGGCAACCTCTTCATGCTTTCAATTATCATAAACTTGGGGGGCATAAGATAATCGTTCGCCGAGCCAAGAACGGTGAGACAATAACCACTTTAGACGAGGTGGGGCGAACTCTTAACAAAGACATTCTGGTCATTGCTGACGGGGAAAAGCCTGTCGCCATCGCTGGTATTATGGGAGGATTGGAGAGTGAGGTTACCGATGAGACTACTGCTATTTTGCTTGAATCGGCTAATTTTGACCAGGCGACTATCCGTCGTGGGGCGAGGCATTTTCAGCTTCCAAGTGAAGCCTCAGTTCGCTTTGAGAAGAGATTGAGTCGAGAATTGCCCTTGGTGGCATTGAAGCGGGCTACCCGGTTGTTTCACGAGCTTGCCCATGGCAAGGTGGTAAAGGGCGTAGTCGATGTCTATCCTGGGAGAGTGAAGCCAGAAGGGATATTGATTTCCAATGAGGAAGTGAAACGATTATCAGGTCTGGATGTAAGTATTGACGAAATAGTCAGGGTGTTAACTTCCCTGGGCTTCGAATGCCAGAGAACCAACATACCTTCACAAGCTTTGGTATTCAGTCCTTACTGGCGCAGTGACATTAACTGTGCTGCTGACCTGGTGGAAGAAGTAATTCGCATCATTGGCTATGACAAGATTCCGACTACCATGCTCAGCTCTACTTTGCCAGAGCGAGAACCAGGTCCGAGGCTCGAACTAAGGGAGAAAATACGAGAAATTATGGTTGGTCTTGGCTTCCAGGAGGTATTGACCTATTCCCTAACCAGTTTGGAGAGGTTGAGGAAGCTTTCGATTGAGCTGGAACATGAGGCTTTGAAGGTGGCTAATCCAATGACGAGGGAACAGGAGTATCTGCGACCTAATTTGCGTGCTGGGTTGCTGGCTGCCTTGGCAAGTAATCAAAAGCTAGAGCCGGATGGCATAAGGTTATTTGAAATTGGCAAAGTGTTTTTGCCAAGGGGTGATGAGCTTCCTCAAGAAAGGGAAATGTTGTGTGCCCTGCTCAGCGGTCCGAAATCGAGCTTATCGTGGAGGGGTGAAAAAGGCGAATTTGATTTCTTCGATGCCAAGGGGGTAACGGAAAATCTGTTACGAGGGTTAGGGTTAATCGCGGAGTTTAAACCTGGTAGTGACCAGAATTTGTCCCCGGCTGAGAGTGCCGAGATAATCAGTGATGGCGACAGGATAGGTGTGTTGGGCATTTTGCATCCCAGGGTGACGCAGACTTTTGAGATTGATGGTGCTGTTTGCCTTATCGAAATTGATATAGAGAAGCTGTTCATCAAACCCTCCGGGCAGAAGCGATACACTCCTATTTATCGATTCCCTGCTGTTTCCAGAGATATCGCCTTAATAGTAGATGAGCAAACAAGCTATCGACAGGTGGAAAGCATAATCAAAAGTTTTCCCTTGGTGACCGAAGTTACGTTATTTGACTTTTACACTGGGGAGCAAATACCTCAGGGTAAGAAGTCCTTTGCTATAAGGATTGTGTATCAATCGCCTGAGCATACCTTGACTGATGAAGAGGTCAATCAAATCCAGCAAGAGATGCTGGATAAGCTAAGTCAGGAACTAGGCGGTAGCTTAAGAAGCTGATTTTCCCCTTAACTGCTTATTAACCTC
>CAYVCJ010000052.1:0-6919 GCA_964450165.1 uncultured Dehalococcoidales bacterium | reverse complement strand
TATATTTTAAAAAAGGAGGAGGGAGGAAGGCATACCCCGTTCTTCACTGGCTATAAACCGCAGTTTTTTATCAGGACAATGGATATCACCGGAATCATAACTCTTCCCGAAGGCGTAGAGATGGCTATGCCTGGCGATAGCTTAACGCACATGAAGATTAGTACCATCTATCCCGTGGCTATGGAAGAGGGATTGCGGTTTGCCATCAGGGAAGGTGGTAACACAGTAGGTGCCGGTGTGTTCGCCAAAATCATCAAATAAGCATGGCCAAAAAGGGGGAACAGCGCAAGATCATCTATCTAGCATGTAGTCAATGCCAGCAAATAACATATACCTCTTCCAAGAATAAGACGAATGACCCACAGCGGCTGGAACTGAAAAAGTATTGCCCTCGTTGCCACGCCCATACACTTCATCGAGAGACGAAATAGTCCATGGCTAAGAGGAAATCGAGATTCAGCTTCTTCACCGAAGCAATAGCAGAACTAAGAAAAGCACATTGGCCAACAAGGCAAGAACTTTTCAGACTGAGCCTTCTGGTTCTTGTTCTCTGCATCATCATAGGCGCTATCCTAGGCACTCTGGACTATGGCTTCACCAAATTATTCACCGCTTTGGTCATAGGGAGTTAGTGAATGAGGCAAGACGGGCAATGGTATCTGCTGTATGTCTCTTCAGGCCATGAAGAGCAAGCGAGAAGAAATCTGGAGCAGCGCATTAAATCTATGGATATCGAGGGTGAGGTGTTTGAAATAGTCATACCGACAACCAAGGAGATTGAGATTAAAGGAGGAAAGCGTCGGACTGTCGATAGAAAAGCCTTTCCTGGCTATATAATGGTCTGTATGAACCTCAATGAGCATAGCTGGGATATAGTACGTAATACACCCGGTGTTGTTGGTTTTGTAAGCACTGGTGCTAAGCCAGTGCCATTAGCTCCAGAAGAGACAAAGCGTATTTTACAGCGAATGGAAGAAACCCCTACCGAAGTTAAAACAACTTTCAAGAAAGGGGAGAGTGTTCGTGTAACTGATGGCCCATTTATCGATTTCATTGGTAAGGTGTCCGAAATTAACCTGAGCAAAGGGAAGGTTACAGTATTGCTATCACTGTTTGGCAGAGAAACAGAGGTGGAATTAGACCTTTTAGGAGTGGAAAAAATATAGCATGACGTATTCCACAAAAGTTCTACCAGTTTTTGGAGTGTTTTAGCATGGCAAAGAAAGTAAAGACAATTATCAAGTTGCAGATACCAGCGGGTAAGGCCACACCAGCACCGCCAGTAGGACCTGCTCTAGGACAGCACGGCGTTAACATTATGGCTTTCTGTAAGGAATATAATGAACGGACTTCTTCGCAAGAAGGATTTATCATTCCCGCCGAAATAACCGTGTATGTGGATAGGTCTTTCACCTTTATTACTAAAATGCCGCCCGTTTCTGATTTGTTACGACGTGCCCTGGGAGTGGAGAAAGGGAGTGGTGACCCGGGGAAAGAATCAATCGGCAAGCTGAGCAAAGACCAGGTTTACGAAATTGCCCGGACTAAAATGAAGGATTTCAACACTACTGATGTCGAGAAGGCGGCGAAGATTGTTGCTGGCACAGCTCACGGCATGGGCATCGAGGTAGAACAATGACAAAGCACGGCAAGAAATATCAACAAGCTGCTAACCTTATAGATAAATCGAAGAAATATCCACCCGAGGAGGCTATTGAGCTAACCCAAAAAGCCTATTATGTTAAATTTGATGAGACGGTTGAGCTTCATATGAGGATGGGGGTTAATCCGCGTGCCTCTGACCAGCAGGTGAGGGGAGTTGCTTTGCTACCCAACGGTCTAGGCAAGGCGGTGCGAGTGCTTGTGTTTGCTCAAGGTGAGGCGGAGAAGGTAGCCACGGAGGCTGGTGCTGATTATGCTGGGGGTGATGAACTTATCAAGAAAATCGAGGATGGTTGGCTTGACTTCGATGTATCTATAGCTACTCCTGACATGATGCCCAAAGTAGCTAAGCTGGGGCGCATCTTAGGGCGGCGGGGCTTAATGCCCAACCCTAAAGCAGGTACCGTGGTGCAACCACAGGATTTAGCTCGTGCCATAAGCGAAACCCAGAAGGGCAAGGTAGAATTCCGTCTTGACAGAACAGCGATTATTCACCTGCCCATAGGTAAGGTTAGTTTCGATAGAGATAAGCTGCTTGGTAATTTGGGGGCAATAGTGGAAGCAGTTTTGAAAGCAAAACCCAGTGGCTTAAAAGGGCAATATATTAAAACCATGTCACTTTGCACCAGCATGGGACCAGGTATCAAATTAGACCTCAGTGCAACACTGGCTTTAGCTAAATAGTTTTGCTATAATATGACATTGCCAATGACTGCGGGTACCTTTTGGGTTTAAAGCTACCCCAAGCGAAGCAAGGAAGCTCCTGCTGAGGCGTAAGTTCGAAATTTACCCGTCGTTGGCACGGGTTTTTATTTTTTTGAGGAAGATATGTTAAGAGAAAAAAAGGAACAGATAGTTAACGAACTAGCCGAGAATTTGTCTCGAAGCGCTATGGTAGTTATAACCAATTACCAAGGTGCTACGGCAAAGCAAATGAATGACTTGCGTAGAGGTCTGGCAGATAGCAGAGTTGAATACCATGTAGTCAAGAATACTTTACTTCGCTTTGCTCTAGAAAAGGCTGGAAAGACAGCGATATCCAGCCTTATTGAGGGCCCTATAGCATTGGCATTTGGCTACGACGATGTATTAACGCCGGTAAAAGCTCTTAACCAGCATATCAAATCAGCTGGGCTACCACTAAAGCTCAGCGGAGGGATGTTGGGGGAGCGAGTGCTCGGTGCCAGTGAGATTATGGAATTAGCTAACCTGCCATCCCAAGAAGTACTCATCGCTAAGTTGATCGGGCAAATGCAAGCCCCTTTGCTAAATCTAAACAATGTCCTTAACGCCCCACTACACGGGCTATTGTTCATATTACAAAGTAGAATCCAAAAAATTGGCACATAAAGAAGGAGGTAAATATGGCAACGGAGAAAACAACAAAGGAAGAAAAAGATAAGGCAAAACCTTCAAAGGAGAAGAAGCAAGCGAAAGGAATAACCAAGGAAGAGATCATTGCTGCTATTAAAGATATGACAGTAGTGGATTTAGCTGATTTGGTGAAATCACTGGAAAATGAGCTAGGAATCAGCGCTGCTCCTATAGGTGTAGGCGCCGTACCAACAGCGGCTGCTACAGCTCAACCTGCAGAAGCAGCCGTCACAGAAGAAAAGGTAGAGTTCACTGTTGTGTTGAACAGTATTGGAGACAAGAAGATTGAGGTCATTAAGGCAGTGCGTGAATTAACTAGTTTAGGACTGAAGCAAGCTAAAGACCTGGTTGAAGCTGCTCCACAGACAGTGAAAGAAAGTGTCTCTAAGGAAGAAGCAGACGCGATAAAGCAAAAATTAGAGGCTGCAGGCGCCTCTGTGGAATTTAAATAGATATGACGCTTGCCACCTGCCAGGCTATCCTGGCGATGGGAATCTTCTTCATTCTACTAGGGGTTACCTTTTTGCTCTGGAATAGAAAAGAGATGAAAACCTATTACAATTCCAAATCCACTCAACGGGACCTAAAAGAATTTCTAGCTCACGAACCTGAGCGTCCCTGGCTGAATGCCTGGCAAATAGGCGGCAGAGTTGCTATAGTGCTTGGCACCCTTCTTGCCATCGCTGGTGGGGTGCTCTGGCTTACGTTATAACGCCTAGATTATTTCCTTATGCCGATATTGTAAGGCTTCAGCCAGGTGAGAGGTCTTGATGACGTCACTACCTTCGAGGTCAGCAATGGTGCGGGAAACCTTGAGGACACGGTGGAAAGCGCGGGCAGTGAGATAAAGTTGCTTCATAGCAGCACGGAGTAGCGCCTGTCCTGCTGGTTCCACAACACAGAATTGCTTTACCTCGGCCGGTGCCATATCAGCGTTACAGTTTAGTTTCGTCCCTGTAAAGCGCTCCAGTTGAATTTGATGAGCCGAGTCTACCCTTCCCCTGACTTCTTTTGAGCCTTCCACTGGTCTCTCATCAGTTAGTTTTTCATAATCAATGTGAGGAACATCCACAAAGATGTCAATGCGATCGATTAACGGTCCGCTTATCCTTTTATGATACCGGGAAATTTCACCAGAGGAACATTTACACTCCCTGAATGGGTCACCGTAATAACCACAAGGACAAGGGTTCATCGCTGCCACGAGCATAAAACTAGCAGGGAAGGTAATGCTGCCTTGAACTCGGCTGACCGTGATTGTTCGATCCTCCATAGGCTGTCGCAATGATTCCAGGGTGGCATGTCCAAATTCGGGAAATTCGTCTAGAAAAAGAACCCCACGATGACTGAGGCTTATCTCTCCAGGACGCGGCCATTGTCCACCACCGACCAGACCAGCATGCGAAATAGTATAATGTGGACAGCGGAAAGGACGCTCCACGATCAAGGGGACATCCTGTGGCAATAACCCACTAACGCTATAAATCTTGGTCACCTCTATAGCTTCATCCATGGTAAGCGAGGGAAGTATAGAGGGCAGAGAACGGGCAAGCATCGTCTTACCGCTCCCTGGTGGCCCCATCATGAGTATATTATGTCTTCCTGCAGCAGCTACCTCCAGTGCCCTTTTGGCATGCTCTTGTCCTTTGATATCGCTAAGGTCGAAGGGGTAATGCTCACGAACTTCTCCCTCCCACTTCCCATCGCGATGATACTCAGCTATCTGCATTTCGCCTTTAAGATGGTCAGCAAGTTGGCATAGGGACTCTGCTGGGAACAACCGGAGGCCATCCACTATAGAAGCCTCTTTGACATCGTCAAGAGGCAGAAAAACCTGAGATAAGCCTTTATCTCTGGCTAAAGCCGCCATGGCCAATATACCATGTGTGTGGCGTAATTTGCCATCGAGAGATAACTCGCCCACAAATAAGCTATGCGAAAGGTCAGAGGCTATTTGCCCTGAGCTCAATAGAATACCTATAGCTATGGGTAAATCATAAGCAGGACCTTCCTTTTTCAAATTTGCTGGTGCCAGGTTCACGGTGATGCGGCGATTGGGAAAAGTATATCCTGAATTCTTGATTGCTGCTCTCACCCTTTCTCTCGCTTCTTGAACAGCCTTGTCAGGCAAGCCTACAATGGTAAACGAAGGCAATCCAGATGATATATCAGCCTCTACCTCAACTACAGCTCCTTCCAGACCAACCACAGCACAACTCGCTACCTTGGCTAACATATCGCCATGATTATAGCAAAGACTCGCTTTAATTGATAAGCTAACTGCTATAATAGCGGCTAAGGGAGGTGAATATGCGGCCACTGATTTTTATGCGTCCGTCAGTTTTCATAGGCGTTGTCTGCCTTCTTTTCGGCATCTTGATTTTTGTCTTCCCCAACCTTCTTAGCTATTTAGTGGCTACCCTCTTAATTGTTATCGGGGCATCAGCTATTATTGGAAGCTTCACACTTAGAAGGTGGTGATTAATAAGAAAGCTGGGACTATTTTCGTTATCACAGTAGCGGGATCTGCTCTCGCTGGATTAGTGTTCACCACCGAGATTAGTGCAGCTCAAGACATAAATAATAATACTGCTGCCTATCATGATAGAGAGGTTGGGATTTTGGGTGAAGTTAGCGAAATCACAAGTCCTTACTCTGGGAGAAAGTAGCTAATAAGGTTAGATATTAGCCTCCTATAACCACAGCGATAGCAAATTGCCTGGTATCAGAAAGGCTGACGGAGAATTCCTTCAAGCTTAATTTTGCTGCTCTATCCTTAGCCCGGCCGTAAAGTCGTACCACAGGCTTGCCAAGATTGTCAGCAAGAATTTCAACTTCCCGCCAGCCAACTCCCTTAACACCGGTACCTAACGCCTTCATCACCGCCTCTTTGCCAGCGAACCGGCAGGACAAGGATGAAACACTACCTCCGCAGATTATAAGCTCAGATTCAGTGTAAATTCTACGGAGAAATCTCTCTCCCCACCTCTTCATAGCCGCTTCAATACGCCCTATCTCCACCATGTCAACACCAACACAATTCATCTTTTCCCTCTCAGCATTTCAGCCAAAGCAATTATGGCTTTGCTCGTTCAGTAATCCTTCCAAAAATCCCATCTCGTATTTCTTCTTAGCAAGGCTCATTATAGGTTACTGAACAATCTCATTATATCCCATCCTGTATTCTATATCATTGCTAATCTGTGCTTGAGTTATTCACCATCATTACAAACGAAACAGTAGCGAAGGGTCCAGAGATTACTTCACTATTCTTTTCTATCTGTTGCGTCTAATTGTCTCCTTGGCTAACAGGGCGAAGCAAGTTGTAGCCACGAAAAGTAACGCTGCGGCCAAAAAGAAAGGAAAATTTATCCCTCTTACATCTTTGAGCCAGCCCAGCATAATTGGACCGATAACCCAGCCAGCGTCGCTCACTGCGCGGTAAATCGCCATGGTGCGCTCATAATCCTCCGGAGAGGCAATATCGGCAACATAGGCGGCGGGCACAGGCCCACCAAATCCTCTTCCCAGCCCCAATACCGCACTGCTGAACAACAAAAATAGGTAATTATTTGCCCTGGTAAACATCAGCAGTCCCAGCACTGTTACTATTCCACCAGGCACGATGAGCTTCTTCCTACCCAGTCTATCTGAAAGCCTACCAGCAAAAGGAATGATGATTAGCTGCACCACTGCCACTAAGGTAAGCGCCAGTCCCACCTGCCCCTCAGTTAACCCGAGATGTTCATAACCCAGAATGGGGATTAATGTTATTTGATTGCCACTTATGGTGATTAAAGTAATTAATGCCATGGCACAAATAAGCCAGAAATTTATGTTTCTGCTCAGCGGTGTAGAGACTGCTTTATTAACATCAGGGTCA
>CAYVCJ010000051.1:0-7010 GCA_964450165.1 uncultured Dehalococcoidales bacterium | reverse complement strand
GAGAGAGCATCCTCGACACGGTGTTTCTTCTCCTTTAAGTCTACCTCAGTGGCGGCACCTACCTTTATTACCGCCACGCCGCCGGCTAACTTCGCCAGTCTTTCCTGGAGCTTTTCCTTGTCGTAATCGGATGTGGTTACGTCAATTTGGGACCTGATTTGCTTGATTCTCGCTTCGATATCTTTGGTTGCCCCTTTTCCTTCCACGATGGTAGTATTATCTTTGTCAGCGATAACCTTTCGTGCTCGCCCCAGGTCTTCTATGGTTACTGAATCCAGCTTTCTGCCAACTTCCTCTGATATGACCTTACCGCCAGTGAGAACAGCTATATCCTGAAGCATTTCCTTTCGTCTGTCCCCGAATCCTGGTGCTTTAACTGCCAGAGGGCTTAAAGTTCCCCTCAGCTTATTGACCACCAGGGTGGCTAAGGGTTCACCTTCCAGATCCTCAGCAATGAGAACGATGTTCTTGGATGTCTGGACTATCTTTTCCAAGGCGGGGAGGACATCATTCAAGGCAGAGATTTTCTTATCGGTAATGAGGATGTAGGGGTCTTCTAGTTCGCATTTCATCTGTTCGGCATTAGTGATGAAGTACGGGCTGATATAGCCACGATCGAATTTCATACCCTCAACATACTCAGTTTCAAATTCAAGTCCTTTGCCTTCCTCGACAGTGATGACACCATCCTTGCCCACCTTTTCCATTACATCGGCGATTAAGTTGCCAATGTCCTGATCCACTGCTGATATAGCAGCCACCTGGGCCACCTGGTCTTTACCAGCTACAGGGATAGCCATTTTTTTAAGTTCTTCCACCACAGCCGCCACTCCTTTCTCAATGCCACGCTTCAAAGCCATAGAGTCAGCGCCAGCGGCGATGTTCTTGAAGCCTTCGCCAATGATGCCTTGCGCCAGAATAACAGATGTACTGGTTCCGTCACCACACTGGTCGTTAGTTTTGGTTGCTGCCTCTTTTACTAATTGAACCCCCATGTTCTCAAATGGATCGGGCAGTTCCACATCCTTGGCAATGGAAACACCGTCATTAAGAACCGAAGGAGCGCCAAATTTCTTGTCCAGTGCCACCGGACGCCCACGAGGCCCTAAGGTTACTCTAATTGCAGCTGTTAGAGTATCTATGCCTGTTTTGAGTGCCTTTCTGGCTTCCTCGCCGAAAAGAAGTTGTTTTGCCATTTCAATTTACCTCCTTTTTTGTGAACTTCGCTTAGCTAAAATATCGCTCTCGCGAACAATAATCAATTCTTCGTCGTCGACCTTAATCTCTGTCCCGGCATATTTGGAATAAATCACCTTGTCTCCTACTTTCACTTCCATAGCGATACGCTTGCCATCTTCAGATAGCTTGCCTGGACCTACAGCGATGATTTTGCCTTCCTGGGGCTTTTCCTTGGCTGTATCTGGTATAACAATTCCCCCCTTGCTTACTTCTTCTTTGGGAGTAGGTTTAATCACTACTCTATCTCCTAGGGGTTCGACTTTAATTACCATAGCTCCTCCTTTCCTAAAGTTTACTGGTTAGCACTCTATGAACTAGACTGCTAAACATTATAACACAAGAATTTTTAAATGCAAGGCCCCCTGCTTACTTATTGACGAAATATAAAATTTTATACTAAAATCCTAAGTTCAATGTGTTTATCACATAAAGGGATGTCCAGTGTTCAATTTGGGCATCCTTATTTTTATATTTGGATTCAGAAAGGAGTCACCCTATTATGTTTGATTTAGTTTGGATATGTGTAATTGTGGGGCTTATCGCTGCTGGTGTAGTTGCTTACTTTGTGCGCTATGTTCTACGACAGGACCAGGGCTCAGAGAGGATCAAGGAGATTTCCGGTGCCATTAAGGAAGGGGGGCTTGCTTTTATTCATCGTGAATACCGAACATTGGGCATTGTGGTAGCGGTAATAGCGATTATTCTAGCATTTGTCCCTGACCTGGGTTGGAGAGTATCTGTAGCTTTTATCTTTGGTGCTCTGTGCTCTATAGGTGCGGGATATGCTGGTATGAACATGGCACTCAGGTCTAACGGTAGGACTTGTGCCGCAGCACAAAAAGGCTTGAATCGAGGATTGAGAGTTGCCTTCAGAGGTGGGGCAGTAATGGGGCTAACGGTAGTTAGCATTGGCATCATCGGCTTAGCTGTTCTTTATTTTGCCTGGCACGGCCTTCCTCCGCGGGAGTTCTTAGCTATAATTCCAGCCTATGGCGTCGGGGCTTCGTTAGTGGCTCTTTTTGCCAGAGTAGGTGGTGGTATCTTCACCAAGGGTGCTGATGCTGGCTCAGATTTAGTGGGTAAAGTGGAGGCAGGAATACCGGAGGATGACCCCAGAAATGCCGCTGTCATAGCTGACAATGTTGGTGATAATGTCGGCGATGTGTTCGGCATGGGTGCTGACCTCCTTGAGTCTTACGTGGAAACCGTTATTGCTACTATGACACTCTGTATTGTTGGTGGTATGGTGGCACCATGGGTAACAGGAACGTTATTTCCTACGCTCTCACCTGATGCTGCTCTGCAGGCTGCGTGGTGGTTGCCAATGTTAATCATGGCTGGAGGCCTTGTAGCCTCTGTGATTGGCTGTTTTTTGGTTAGAGTAGGGGAGAATGTAGAGATGGGCGCTCTTCTCGGAGCGTTGCGTCGTGGCACGCTTAGCGCCACAATATTGGCGGCAATATTTGGTTTTCTAATAATTTATTTTCTACATGCTAGCTTAGGCGTTTTCTGGGCGATGTTTGCCGGTCTTATTACTGGTGCACTTATAGGGGAAAGCACAAATTACTTTACCTCCTATAAGTATAAACCAACGCTGGAAATTTCCGAGGCATCTACCTCTGGTGCTGGTGCTACTATAATTCGAGGCTTTGCCAATGGCATGATGAGCACCTGGCCACCGGTAGTTTTGATAGCTATAGCGATTGGCGTGGCTTTTCATTTCGCTAGCTTCTACGGCGTAGCCTTAGCTGCCGTCGGTATGTTATCTACTCTGGGCGTGACATTGGCCACTGATGCTTATGGGCCAGTAGCTGACAATGCAGGAGGCATTACCACCATGGCAGGGCTACCACCTGAGGTGCGGGAAAGAACTGATGCTTTAGATTCCCTGGGTAATACCACTGCGGCTACGGGTAAAGGATTTGCCATTGGTGCTGCTGCTATGAACTCCTTGGGGTTAATTCTCTCCTTCGCTATGGCTGTGGGTATAGTAACAGTCTCGTCCGCAGGCAAACTAATATTACCTGCTGGATTAAGCTTACTAGATGTACACGTTATCATTGGTATATTTTTAGGCGCTCTTATGCCCGCTATCTTTTGTGCTATGACCATGAAATCAGTGGGTGTAACTACATCAGCTATTATAGAAGAAGTTCGGCGGCAATGGCGAGAGATAAAAGGCATAATGGAAGGAACAACCAGGCCAGAGTATGGTAAGTGCGTAGATATTGCTACCAGAATAGCATTGAAGGAGATGATGGCTCCCTCAATAATGACCATAGTTATGCCCATACTCGTAGGGATAGTCCTCGGCGTATATGCCCTGGCTGGTTTCCTTATTGGAGCTTTAGCTACAGGGTTTATCTTTGCCGTTATGTTAAATAATGCTGGTGGTGCATGGGATAATGCTAAGAAGTGGATTGAGGCAGGACATTTTGGTGGTAAAGGCTCGGATGCCCATAAGGCAGGAGTGATCGGAGACACCGTCGGTGACCCAATGAAGGACACTGCTGGCCCATCATTAAATATAATGCTCAAGCTAATGTCGGTGATCTCATTACTATTAGCGCCAGTATTGATACATTTCACTGGTTTGATTTGATTTTCTGATTTTTGGTCTTGACAGGAAAAAAGGTGATGGTTATAATTTGTTAGAGTTAACTAACATTTTGATTCACGATGGTGAAGCAGAAGATGGTAAAGAAATATAGCGCAAGTATGGAAGATTATCTTGAGGCAATAGCCAATCTTCATGGGGATGGGAAAGTTGTGAAGGTCAGACAGATTAGCCGTGCGCTGAATGTAAAAATGCCCAGCGTTAGTGCAGCGCTGGAAAGGCTTTCTGAGGAGAGGCTTGTACTTCATGAAAAGTATGGCGATATAAGACTCACGCCTGAGGGTGATAAAGCAGCCCAGGATGTGATTCGCCGTCACAGAGCATTAAGTCGCTTTTTTAGTGAAGCTCTGGACATTAACAAAGAAATTGCTGAAGAAGATGCCTGCAGGATTGAGCATGTCATCAGCCCAGTTACCTTGGAAAGGATGATTAAATTTATAGAATTTATGGAAGCATGTCCACTGGGAGAGGCTAATTTCCCCAAAAGATATAGATATTATCTGGAACATGGAGAGCTCCCTCCGGAATGCTTGGAGAAAGGATTGGGAGAAAGATAAAATTTTTTGCCGTGGCAAGTTAGCCATAGCTAACAAAGTTATCAATTGTTGATGGCAGGATACAGGAGCAAATCTGAATATGACCTTTAATAGACAGACGACGGTTGCCCAGATGCGAACGGGCGAAAGGGGTAGAATCATCGAGATTACTGGGGGATATGGCCTGACGCGTCGGGTTGAAGCCATGGGGATCAGACCAGGCAAAAAAATAACCAAGGTCAGTTCCATGCTCATGCGCGGGCCGGCGACGATCCAGGTGGATGGTGTTCAGGTTGCCATTGGCTTCGGCATGGCCAGGAGAATCCTGGTTGAGCTGGAGAGCGAGTGAAGATACTTTTGATGGGTAACCCCAATGTGGGGAAGAGCGTCTTTTTCTCGCGCCTCACTGGGATCCGGGTTATCGCTTCCAATTATCCGGGCACGACAGTAAAGTTCACCAAAGGGCATCTTAAGCTGGGAGGGGAACTTGCTGAGGTTATAGATGTGCCCGGCACTTACACCTTGGAGCCTACTTCCAAGGCAGAAGAGGTGGCTACAGAGATGCTCAAGGACGGTGACCTGGTCATTAATGTCGTCGATGCTACCAATCTAGAGAGAAACCTATTTCTAACCCTGCAATTGCTAGAAAGGGATATTCCTGTAGTAGTGGCACTTAACATTTGGGATGATACCAAGCATAGAGGAATACACATCGATGTCAACAAGCTGGAGCAGGTTTTAGGGGTACCCGTCGTGCCCACAGTGGCAGTGACTGGCGAAGGGATGAAAGAATTAGTGAGTCGCATCTCCGAAGCGGCATCTCCAGCTGTATCTTATCGAACGCGTGATGAACGGTGGGCAGGCGTGGGTAGAATTGTGCAGCAGGTGCAAACAGTAACTCACAGGCATCACACTTGGCTGGAGCGCTTGGGCGATGCGTCAATCAAACCCTTCCCGGGAATCCTCATTGCTGCTTTGGTGATGCTCGCCGCATTTATGGTAATCCGCTTCATTGGCGAAGGTCTCATTGGGTATGTATTTGACCCGTTATTTGGAAACCTCTGGGCTCCCGTGATGGTAAGACTAAGCGAATTTCTGGGGTCAGGCGGCTTCCTGCATGATATCCTTGTTGGGAAATTGATCAATGGCGAAGTAGACTTCCTTCAATCATTTGGCATCTTGACTACCGGGCTATACATACCCCTTGGGGTTGTCTTGCCTTACATCTTATCATTTTATTTGGTGTTGGGCTTTCTGGAGGACTCAGGATATCTGCCTCGCGTGGCAGTGCTCCTCGACACTCTGATGCACCGTCTGGGAATGCACGGATACGCCATTATACCCACGCTCCTTGGCCTGGGATGTAATGTTCCCGGAATCCTGGCCACCCGAATTTTGGAAAGTAAGCGGGAGAGATTCATCGTTGCTACCCTTATCTCCATCGGAGTCCCGTGTGCTGCCCTTCAAGCCATGGTCATTGGATTGGTTGGGAGGGAGGGATGGCAATATGTGGCTATAGTGTATGGCACGCTTTTCGTGGTCTGGATCATCCTGGGATTGATCTTAAACCTAATAGTGAAAGGCTTTAGCCCCGAGCTCTTGGTTGAGATTCCCCCCTACCGCTTGCCGCCGCTGCGGATGGTGGCCTTGAAGCTCTGGGCAAGAATACTTGGCTTCCTTAGGGAGGCAGTCCCTGTGGTCATGTTAGGCATCTTTGTCGTCACCATTCTCTATGCCTTGAATGTGTTTGACTACATTGCCAACTTTGCGGCGCCAGTAGTAAGCGGGTTTTTTGGACTGCCCCAAGAAGCGACCGCGGCGCTGGTGGTTGGCTTTTTACGCAAGGATATGGCAATAGGCATGCTCAGTGTCCTCAATTTAACTGCCAACCAGTTGGTCATCGGCAGCGTGGTTCTGGCTATGTTCTTTCCCTGTATCGCTAGTTTTGTGGTGCTGGCTCGGGAGTTAGGCTTTAAGGGCATGCTTGCTGCTACCGGGATAATGATAGCTGCTTCCTTAGTTGTGGGCAGCTTGCTGAATTTGATTCTGTAATCGATTGAAACTGGCCTTGAACATATTTGGCACGTTTCAATTCAGCAGCATCTTGAACGCCGTGCCAGGCCTTGTGGAAAATCTCACATCACCGTTGTCTTGTCTATTATGCGAGGTAGCACCTCAAGCACTCGCTCTATATCACTTTCGGTAGTTTCGCGACCTAAGGTAAACCTGAGCGAGCTACGGGCTTGTTCCGGCGAGAGCCCTAGTGCCAGAAGCACATGCGAAGGTTCGGGATTCGCTGAGCTACAAGCTGAGCCACTAGAAGCGTAAATCCACTCTGTTTCGAGGTCTAGAAGCACTAAATCCGCCCTAGCCATGTCAATGGTCACATTGACATTGTTAGGCAACCTTTCTATAGGATGACCATTCACCTGAATCTGTTCAATTTGCTCCAGTAGACCCTTAATGAATTTGTCACGAAGATGGCTTAGTCTCGTTCTCTCCTTAGTCATTTCCTGCATGGCAATTTCTACTGCCTTACCCAACCCTACAATGCCTGGGGTATTTTCTGTGCCGGCACGCTGCCCCTTCTCCTGTTCGCCACCATGGATGAATGGAGC